>JBATYS010000075.1:0-2846 GCA_049674205.1 Candidatus Aminicenantaceae bacterium | reverse complement strand
AATTACCTACAGTTTTCAAAAAGGGGGGCACTGTGACTGCGGGCAACTCATCGGGACTGACAGATGGAGCGGCTGCCCTCGTTTTAACAACATCGGAGCATGCCAAAGACATGGGTTTGAACCCGATGGCCGAAATCATTGCCTCAAGCTCTGCAGGGGTTCACCCCAGAGAGATGGGGATAGGTCCGGTTCTGTCAACACGTAAGTTATTGATAACAAACAAATTAAAACTAGATGACATTGATCTGATCGAGATCAACGAGGCTTTTGCAGCGCAGGTTCTTGCTGTTGAGCGGGAATTGAAATGGAATATAGAGAAGCGAAACATCAGGGGAGGAGCTATAGCGCTGGGGCATCCGATCGGATGCACCGGTGCCAAGATAACCGTAACCTTGCTCTATAGCTTAATCAAGGAAAACAAAGAACTCGGAATGGCCACTCTTTGTGTGAGCGGGGGTCAGGGGATGTCGCTTTTGCTCAAGATAATCTGAAAGGAGAGAAATCATGTCTTATATAGAGCCTCAAATAAAAACAGAGCTTCCCGGAAAAAAATCAAAGAGAGTCCTTTCTAAAGATAAAAAATATACCTCAAGTTCTTACATCAAAGAATATCCTCTAGTCGTCGAAAGAGGGGAGGGGGCTGTGGTCGTAGATGTGGACGGAAACCGATTCTTGGATATGATGGCTGGAATTGCGGTGAATATCACAGGGTACAGTCATCCCAAAGTCGTCAAAGCCGTCAAAGAACAGAGTGAAAAATTCTTTCATATATGTTCCACAGATTTTTACTATCCCTCATTTGCCAATCTTGCTGAAAGGCTAGCCAAAATCACACCAATATCGGGGGAAAAAAGTGTTTTTTTAAACAACTCAGGAGCTGAGGCTGTAGAGACAGCGATCAAACTCGCGCGCTACCACACAAAAAGACCCAACATCATTGCCTTTCATGGTGCTTTTCATGGGAGAACAATTGGGGCATTGAGCCTGACCGCAAGCAAATATAAACAGAGGAGATATTTCGGGCCTTTAATGCCGAACGTTTATCATGTCCCTTATGGATACTGCTACCGATGTGCGTACAATCTCAAATACAGTTCCTGCGGGATCTTTTGCGCAGAAGCGATTGAAAAGGTTCTATGTCAATTTCTTCTGAGCCCTGATGAAATAGCAGCCGTGTTTGTCGAACCCATACTGGGTGAGGGTGGATATGTTGTTCCCCCTGCCGAGTTCCATCAGAAGTTGAGAGAGTTCACAAATCAAAACGGTATACTTCTTGTCGCTGATGAAATCCAATCCGGGATGGGACGGACTGGCAAGTTTCTTGCCATCGAACATTTTGGTGTCGAACCGGATGTTGTCCTTCTTGCCAAAGGACTGGCTTCGGGGCTTCCCTTAGGCGCAGTCATTGCAAAGAAAAAGTTCATGAATTGGGAGTCTGGAACACATGGCAGCACATTCGGGGGCAATCCTGTTTCCTGTGAGGCATCGCTTGCAACGTTGGACCTGCTTGAGGGCGGGCTAATGGCCAACGCTTCTATAATTGGAACATATCTGCTTTCCAAGCTGAAAAAACTCAAGAAAACACATCCGCTCATCGGAGATATTCGAGGGATAGGCTTGATGATTGGCATGGAACTTGTCACTAACAGAAAAACACGACAGCCTGCAAGCCGTGCAGTCGAGGAGATCGTCAATGATGCGTTTAAAAAGGGGCTTTTACTCCTTTCTTGTGGAGAAAGTGTTATACGTTTCGCTCCACCCTTGATTATCGATAGAGATTTTGTGGATAAATCTGTGGACATATTTTCGGAAGTCTTATCTCGGAAAGAGAAGGAGATGAACGTATGACACAAAAAATCAAGACTATGCGGGAAGCGATTGAGAGGAATATTCGAGATGGAGACACAATCGTTATCGAAGGTTTCACACATTTGATATGTTTTGCAGCAGGACACGAGATCATAAGACAGAAAAAGAAGGATCTCGTTGCATGCCGGTTGACTCCTGACCTCATATATGACCAGCTCATCGCTGCGGGGTGTGTGAGAAAAGTCGTCTTCAGTTGGGCAGGGAATCCTGGTGTCGGCCCTTTATACGGTTTACGAAGAGCAGTCGAGCAGGGGATACCGAGACAAATCGAGATCGAAGAATACACACATTTCGGAATGGTGGCAAGGTTTATTGCCGGAGCATCCCAGCTTCCTTTTATGCACCTGAACAGCTTTTCAGGAAGTAATCTTATCGAGATGAATGCGAATATAAGATCCATTCGGTGTCCATACACAGGAAAAGAATTTGCCACAGTCCCCGCGTTAAATCCTGATGTAGCTATTATACAAGTCCAACGCGTTGACGAGGCAGGAAACTCTCAAATCTGGGGACTCATGGGAGTTCAAAGAGAGGCCGCATTCGCCTCCAAGAAAGTGATTATTGTTGCTGAAGAGTTGGTAGATACATCCGTTATACGCTCTGACCCGAATCGCACAATCATCCCAGGCATGAAGGTTGATGCAGTCGTTATTGAACCTTTTGCCGCCCATCCCAGTTATGCCCAAGGATACTACGACCGTGATAATCAATTTTATGTTGACTGGTATAATATATCCAAGGATTGTGCCTCCATGGAGAGATATATCGAGGAATGGGTATACGGAGTCGAGGGCCGTAAAGAGTACAGAGTAAAACTTGGAAAAGAAGTTGTTGCGAAGCTCCAAGCCAGCGATTATTTTTCAACACCCGTAAATTATGGTTATTAAGAGTATTTATCGGTAATTTGAGTGGAGGGCAATAATGCTCGAATTTTCATCCAGTGAAATCATGGTTACAAGAGCAGCTAAGGAACTAAA
>JBATYS010000074.1:0-7008 GCA_049674205.1 Candidatus Aminicenantaceae bacterium | reverse complement strand
ATCCTAGAGTGTAAGCTTTTCCATGGAGAGTTTCTGTGTAGGTCTCGGACAGATCCGCATGACACGATCCACATTGGTGGGTGACTTCGGCCATAAACTGATCCAGGTGGATGTCTTTGATCTGGTGTGCGGAGTGGCAGTCTTCACAGTTGGGCAGTTTCTCATTTGATTTGGAGATGGTTGGACTGTGAATGCTTTTTTCAAAATCTTTGTAAATGCCTTCATGGCATGTGGCACAGGTTGAGGGAAGATTTTTGTGATGAACGGATGATCGTTCATCCTCGTGGTTCAAGATGAAGTGTGTGCTGTGGCAGTCTGAGCATACCGCGCTGGGCAAAAGACCTTTTTTTATCAAACCTTGCCCATGTACGCTATTGGAATAATTGACGACAACCGTCCCCTGTTCGGTCTTTATTGTTGCCGGATGATCCAGCTGGCCATGGCAACCTCCACACAACTCAGGGATTTTTGACCGGTATGTCTTTGCCTGATCACTCAGGTGGGATATAACAGTGTGTTTGCCGTGACAGTCTGTGCAGTAAGGAGAATCAGGGTTCTTCTCGAAATAGGCTTGTCCATGAACGCTCTCGAAATAATCTTCAGCGATCTGGGCATGACAATTGGAACAATCCACCCGGCCTGCTGTTTCACAGGGACGGTGTTTTTGCGGGCTGATATCCGCATGACACTTGACACAGGGGATGTTTTTGTGTGCAGAATCCTGGATGTCTTCTTTTTTGACTGTAAGAGAGATCCGTTGGCCTTCCACAGTCTTAAAAACATCGGGTTTCTCATGACACGTCAGACACTCTCGGTCGGAAGTCCTGATGACCAGATTTGTTCGTCTTATTGTATGAGGCTGATGGCAATCAGTACAAGCCGGTATGGCCCCTGGTTCTAGTTCCCAGAGTTCACCCTTGATGATCTTGGTGTGTACTTCTTCGATCCGGGCATGACACTTCGTACATGTCGTGGCAACATTGCGGGCCGATATGGTGGATCTTGAATTCGTATGAGGGAGGACAAGGTGATTTCCATGACAGTCGTTACAAGTGGCTGTCACGATGAGACCCTGCTTGAATAATCCTTCCCCATGAATACTCTGGGAGTAATTGGTCAGAATATCATGTTCCGAAATGTTGTATACTCGAGCAACTGGCGCTCCCTCCCTGTGGCATTTTCCGCAGAGTACCGGGATATTCATTTTATAGGTGCGTGATTTCACATCACTCTGAGGTCGGATATCGTGTTCTCCATGACATTCGGCACAAGTGGGGGCATACGGGGCGCCGCGTTTTAAAGCTTTCCCGTGGATTCCCGCATTGAACTCCTCATCGGCCACATCATGACACATTCCGCAATTGATCTTTTCCAATTGTTCAGTGTGGGGAAACTCTTCAACGGCTGCATCTTGGTGGCAGTCAATACACTCCATATCCTGGTGCACTGAACGACTATAACTCTGGAAATCCACGAATAGGGATATCGTTCTCCCGCGTCTTTCAGTTGTCAGTTCTCGATCGGAGTGGCAGGTCTCGCAGTCTTCGTTACTCTGAGATCGTATAAGGCAAGGAAAAAGAATGAGACATAGGAAAACGAACACAAATGCTTTTTTTACAGTCATTAATGAAGCTCGTTCGGCATTTTTGTCAGGATTTCCCCCGTGTTTTTTGAGCGCCTTCGAGAACAATAATTTCCCTTTAATCCGATCCTAAATGACAAATATTAATAAATACAGCTTTTACTGCTTTTCTGGCCTAGGATGCTTGACTTTTTCCCATGCCGCGTCAAAATCGAAGGGTTTATCATGAGCATTTTCATGACAGGAAAGGCACTGTGTTTTTATGGAGTCGGGCGAACTGTATTCTATCAAACCATTCTTCACAGATTCGGCATGGTCTTTCATGATGCTCATCTTTTTGTATTCACTTCCGGGGCCATGGCAGACTTCACACGTGACTCCCTCTTCTTTGAGTTCTGGAGCTTTTTGGGCGAGGGGTGCATGGCATTTCAGACATTCAGGATTATCGGGAGCATCCGCAGCGAGTGCTTTGGCATCTTCCGAGGTGAGAGCTGAAAACGATTTGGAATGTTTCCTGGCTTCCCATAAGATAAACTGCTGGCCTTGTTTTTCACTCTTATGACACATTTTGCATTTCGCTGCACCTACATAGGTGAATTCTTGTGTGAAAAGCATAAAAGGAACGATAATCATTAAAATTCCCATTAAATAGACTAACTTCTTCAACTCGTCCTCCATTGTTTAAATAGAATTATAACTCAAATATTATAGCAAAATGTGTGCCAAAATAAAGAGAAAATTAACCTGTTGTAATCAAAGAAGTTATAAAGGATAAAGGAAAAGTTATCAAAAGAAAAAAACACTAATTGGGTGATATGACCCACACCAGGGGGAATTCACCCAGAAAATTTAAGCAGAGATTTAAAGCGATTCGTTTTCTGTCTCTTTTCCTATGGAGTCCACATTTTTTATCAAATTAGTCAACATCTCTTCTATATACATGTAGTTGTGGATTCCTGAGCTGCCGTCAAGCTTGATATTCTGAAAGGAGCGTTCGGTTTCCCGCAGGATGATCTTCTCTTGTTCACTCAGTTTCAGTTTTTTCTTTTCCTTAAGGAGTGCTGTCAGAGATGCGGACAAGTCCTTCACGGATTGTTGCCAATCTTTGAACATTTCAGCGTATTCCTCTTCATGGCAGTCGAGACACTTCTTTTCGTCAGATCTGAATATTTTGTTCTGATCATTGAGATGACAATCTGTACATTCTGCACCCGCTTCGAACATGATATCTCCGGGGACTTCATTTTTGTCGAGGCCCCCTCCCTGATAGAAGGTTTTCTGTAATTGATGACAACTCGTACAGTCCTTCTTTGGGTCTTTATGGTGACAGGACGCACAGCTCTGCTTTGTGGCGATGAACTCGCCATGTGTGCCGACGTTCGAATGGCAGGTGTCACACTGGATGTTCTGTTCGATGAGGTGTTTTTTGTGTGGGAAATTGAGTCCAAAGACATATGTATTGATTTCCTCGATCCCTTGATGGCAGTTGGAACACTGTGTGGGGATGTTTTTAGCTGGAGCATCAATCATTGGTGGCTTATAACGAGATTCAATGACGTTTAAAGCTTCAATCATCTTATTGTAAGCAGCAAAAAGCAGTTCTTGGGAATAGGCGAAATTGTGAACACTCTTACCCTTGTCCACTATTTCGATATTGAATAGCGCCTCCTCCATGAGCGATTCAGCACCTCTCTTGTTTGTGTGTTTTGATCCTTTGACTATCTGCAATGTGGAATTGTAGATAGACCTGATTTGGATCAATTTTTTTGCGGTTGAGGCTTCCCAATCCCTGAGGATGAGAGAAAAACCTTTGCCATGGCAGGATTCACAGGCTTCCGCCTCGGAAACATATGTTTCACCCTTGATGCCATCTCCTTTGGCTTCCTCATGAAAGATGTGACAGCCTTTACAGCTCAGCCCTTTCTCAAACATGATGTTGGGCATCGGATGCGTGACACCTTTCCCCCCTTCTCCGATATACAACATTTTTTGAGGTTCATGAAAGTCGGTATGGCAGGATTGGCAATCGGCGATTGTTTCGATATCTTTAATGATTTTGTGCTGGATTTCCATGTGACATTGATTGCATTCGATCTTGTCCTCATAGATATGTTCTGTGTGCATCAAATCGGTGTCGTCATACTTTTCTAGCCTCTCCCTTTCCCAGTGGCACTTGTAGCAATTTTCTCTGGGAACTTCTCCATCTCCTATGACAGTGTCGCTGTGGCATTTGTCACAGGTGAAGCCGTTATCAAACACAAGAGAGTGATTGAATCTAGCAGACTCATTGTCTACTAGAGTTTCTTTGGTATGGCAGTGGGAACAATCATCTATCTGGGGGTAGTGCTCACTTTTTTTGAAATGACAGATGAAGCAGGTGCTTTCGGTGACCGTGATATGCTCTCCTTGGACGATTTGAGAGTGACAGCTTGTGCACTGTAGGCGTTTCCCTCTTTTAAGATCTTCAAAATGGATTTTATGGTCGAAGATCACTTTTTTAAATTTGACCTGGCCTTCGAGCAACCTTTTGTCATGGCAGCCTTCTGTTAAACAGCTCTCATCGCGTATCTCTGCCCATGGTTTGGATTTGACGTAGAGCTTGGTCCAGTACCGACCGACCATGACGAGCCCCTCGATCTTTTTCCTCAACACGGATCGGATTCCGCCACTTGGAGGATAATGGCAGGCACTGCACTCAAATTCACTGTGGGAAGAGGTCTCCCAGCTATAGAAAAAAGGTTTCATGTAGTGGCAGGAAGCGCAAAATCCTGAATGTGATGTGAATTCTACAGCTGCAACAAACAGAACAAGAACAAATAAAGCGATACCTCCGAAAATGAAAAGTCTCTTTTTTCTTTTTTTATGTTTCTTTTCTTTCATTGCTTTTTCCTTATGGATTTTCAGCCGTGTTTTTATAGCCGATCTGGTTGAGCTTGTGTCTCTTCGTTATTGTGTTATCTTATTTTTTTGGATATTGAGCCTTGCAATTGAGCCTGTCAATTTGCGGGGTCATTAAGCTACCGAGATTATGCATAACTGTGAAGTCCGGCCAGCAGATAATTCACACCGAAGTAGGTGAAGAGTGCAGCCAGGAATCCAATTACGGCAATGAGTGCGGACCGGCGCCCCTTCCAACCCATGACGACCCGTGTATGTAAATACAGAGCAAAGACAAACCATGTGATCAAACTCCAGGTTTCCTTAGGGTCCCAGCTCCAATAAGTTCCCCAAGCTTTATAGGCCCAGACCATACCGAACACGAGTCCTCCCAGTGTAAAGAGAGGGAATCCGATAGCGATGGTTCTATAACTGATGGAATCGAGCTTTTCAGCTGTCAGCGAAGATTTTACATCCATTCCCTTTTTCTCTTTAGAATCTGCGACCAGATACATAATGCTCGTTATAAATCCCACTGCGAAAAAAGCCTCACCGAGAAGAGTGACAGAAACATGAAGCCACAGCCAATAACTCTGGAGTGCGGGGACAAGTGGTGTGGCTTCTTTGGGCATGAGTGGCGAGGAGGCCAGTGCCATCAGCCCTATCACGATCAGCATAAAATACGGACCGGCTTTTTTGATCTTGAACTTCCCTTCGATAAGAACATAGGCAAAGATGGCGGACCATGCGAGGAAAGAGAGGGATTCATACATGTTTGTAAAGGGCGCATGTCCGCTTTCAACTGTTCTTAAAAGTAGAGCCGCCGTATGAACGATGAGGCCCGCAAACGCAAACGTGTATCCTGATTTGGCGAGGTTATCTTTTTTCGAAAAGAGGTAGGTGAAATAAAAGAATGCAGCCACGATGTAGAGGATAAACGTTATCAGAAAAAGGGTGGATTCATTCATTGTTATCTCCTTAAGGACTTCATGATATTGTCAAACTCCGATTGGAAATCCTCACGGTTTTTTGCGGCGATCCCGCCGGCTGTGACATCCGTTTTATTCTGACTTTCTTCAAGGATGATTTTAATCTCTCGAGTGGGCCAGAAAAAAGCTACAAATAAGCCTAGCATAAGAAGGGTGCAACCCGCCCAGATGAAGTTTACTCCGGGATCTTGGGCCATCTGAATTCCAGAATACTGCGCAGCTTTGAGGTCTTTAAATTCAAAGGAGAGATCGGTCTCAATATCCGAATGCATGCGCCCGAAGTCAGGAAACTTGGCAAAGATCCAACTTGAGAATACTTTCTTTCCCTCTTGCCAGCCTTCGATATAGGCTGCAGGATTGTTGGGATCGAGCGAGCGAGTGGCGATCTCGTTGTTCTCACCGATGATGAAATCCGGGACAAAATTGATGACAGCTATTTCGATGTTCTCCTCCACAAGCTGTGCTTTTTCTCCTACTCCGAGCTCGAATTTTTTCAAGAAGTCAGGATCATTTTTCCTCTTGGCCCAGATCTCTAGTGTCGGATTCTTCCAGTCCCATCCAACACTGCTCTGGTAGAAGACTGATCCTTTATAGGAGAGCGGGTGATTGACCTCGATGGTTTTAGATAAAACATCCGAGCCGTCCTCTAAGACTGTGAGGGTGCTCTTCCAATCCCTGACACTCCCGTTTGGATGATACTCTGTGACAAATTTATCCAGCCGGAGTTTAAAATCTGCTTGGGGGACAGGAATAGTTTCCCCTTCTGAAATATTCAGACTGGTCCTGAATCCACCTAAACCACTGATTATCCCCCCAATAATGATGATGAGAAGACCGAGATGAACGATATCTGAGCCGAAAAGTCCGAGTACGCGCTTTCGTGCGAGTAAAAACGCCGTGTTTTCGTTTTGATCTGTTTTAAGACGGAAATGCTTGGATGAGAGCATTTTTTGGACATCGGGAATTGTCTTTTCTAGATTCTGATTCTTTTTGAAACTGGCTGTTGTTTTTAGAGAAAGCAGCTTCTTTTTCTCTGTCTCAAATTTTGGTTGGAATGCCTTTCTCAATTTTGGAGAGAGGCGGGTGAGTGTGCAAACAAGGATATTCACCGCAAAGAGAAAGAGCAGAGAGATGAACCACCAGGATTGATAAAGTTTGGTGAACTCTAGCCTGATGAGAAAATTAGCAATGTCTCCGTATCGGTCCAAATATTCTCCCGGGCTGCGCTGCTGAGGTATCAATGTGCCCAGAATGGAGGCAATGGTAATGAAGATTAAAAGAAAAATGGCGAGTTTGACAGAACTGAAAAAATTTAGAAATGATTTCATTGGAGCCTGCTTATTAAAGAGATAAGGATTAGTAGGTATAATATAGAATAGGTTGCCTTATGGCAACAACGTAACAATTTTTCCTTGTTCTCTTTTAAGTTATAGTATCTCTATATATTTAATAACTCCATATTATATCATATTTATGAAAATAGTAGGTTTATCTTCTCGACAAATCTTTCCAGTGGGCTAAGTGTCTTCTGTTCGTGGCTCGAAATCTAGTGATTTTCTC
>JBATYS010000073.1:0-6112 GCA_049674205.1 Candidatus Aminicenantaceae bacterium | reverse complement strand
AGCTCATGAATGTGGCCACCAACTACCTGCGTGAGCATCTTTTTTACACCTACCGGATGCACTATGTGATCAAAGAAGGTGGAGAAGCTCCAAATGTGGTCCCGGACAAGGCGAGTGTGTGGTATTATGTGCGCAACAGTGACGAGAGAGTGGAGGAGATGTATGCCAAAGTGATCAACTGTGCCAAGGCTGCAGCTCTAGCCACAGGTGCTGAACTGGAGAGCATACTCTGTTATTCTGCGGTCCATCAGCGTCATGCCAACAAGGCAGCGGCTGAGCTGATCCAGAAAAACATCGATCTTGTGGGGATTCCGGAATGGACAGAGGAAGAACACGCCTATGCGAGAGCGTTACAGAAAGAGCTAGGAAAGGAAGAAAAAGGAATGCCGACTGAAGTGGGCGAGATCACTGATAGCAGCCAACATTTTGTCGGAGGAGGGTCCTCTGATGTGGGGGATGTCACTCTTATCGCTCCTACAGCCACGATCAGGTTTCCGGGCCAGGTGCCAGGGGCTATCGGCCATCACTGGTCTGTTGTTGCAGGCAACTATGGCTCTACAGCCTGGAAAGGATTAAACGCCGGAGCCAAAGCCATCGCGGCATCAGCCATCGACATGCTCACAAAACCTGAAGAATTAAAGAAGCTGAGGGATGAATTTGAAGAATATGTCAAAGAGCATCCATATAAACCCTTCCTGCCTGAGGATGCCGAGCCGCCCCTTGACCTGAACAAAGAGCTGATGGATAAGTGGCGCCCACTCATGGAGAAGTATTATCTCAAACATCAATAATTTTTGCGCTGTCATCTTCGACCTGGATGGAACTTTGCTGGATACCATCGATGATCTGGCAGATTCTATGAACAAGGCGTTGAGCGATCAAGGATTTCCTATACATGATACCGAATTTTACAAGAAGACGGTCGGTGATGGCCTTCCCAAACTGGTGGCACGTGTTTTGCCAGAAGCTCATCGAGATGAGAACACCATAATGCGCTGCATTACGGACATGGAAGCCGAATACCAGAAGCGATGGAACAGAAAAACACAGCCTTATGATGGCATCCTGGAGCTCCTTGACGCTCTGGACAAGCGTGATGTCCGAATGAATGTCCTTTCAAACAAGCTCGAGAAATACACCCAAATAGCAATCGATTTTTACTTCCCTCAGTTCTCATTTGAGTATACTATGGGGGCTTCTCCCTCCATTCCCAGAAAGCCTGATCCAGCGTGTGCACTCCTCATCGCAACAAAATTGAGCATCATCCCCCAACATTTCGTTTTTCTGGGGGATACGAACACCGACATGAAGACAGCCGTGGCTGCTGGCATGTTTCCGGTGGGAGCTCTTTGGGGATTCAGGAGTAAGAATGAACTTGAAGAGAGCGGCGCCGAAGCTGTCATCAGCCATCCCCTCGACCTATTGGAATATTTTGATTAACCTGAATTATTCATAAATTATTAAAAAGGAGACACCTATTTTCTGGGTTGCATTTCCAAATCTGTGATGTCATGAATACTCGATAGCTTTATTGAGTGATCAGATTGTGTGATGGAAAAAACCGTGAGAAGGGCTCCATGCGGGCATGGTGCATCTCCCATGGGGAGATGTGAGGGAAGCCCCCACGTCCGAGCGAAGTTTCCTCGCTGGGGAAACTGAGGCGGAATTTCGTTTTTGATATCACACAATCTGATCACTCGGAATGATATCAACACGGATTTGGAAATGCTAATCCTTTTCTCTGGGGATTTGAAATACCCTGTATGCTTTTGATATGATTCATAGTTAGGAAAAATCTAAACAAGATATTAACTTATCGGGAAGGAGTCGCAGATATGATCAAAAAAAAGAACGATATGATCAGAGTATGGAAACCGTTTGGGTTGATTTTATTGCTGTTATTGGATTCTGTCAGCGTGAGTGCGATCCGGACAGAAAAACCCATTCTACATGGCCGACACTGGGTGGCGATAACTGGAAAACCCCTGGCTGCGACAGCAGGCGCAAAGATCTTCGAGCGCGGCGGCAATGCTGTGGATGCGGCCTGTTCCATGCTTGCTGCCACATGCACGATGTGGGATGTTCTGGGCTGGGGAGGTGAAACTCAGGTCTTGATCTACAATCCTAAGAATAAAAAGGTCTATGGTGTAAATGCTTTAGGTGCCGCTCCCACTGGAGCCACACCAGAATTTTTTAAAGAGAAGGGTCTGGAATATCCTCCAGAATATGGCCCTTTGGCCGCAGTGACCCCTGGAACACCAGGAGGATTGATGGTTATGTTGGCTGAGTTCGGCACCATGAGCCTCAAGGATGTACTCCAACCTTCTATGGAGATGGCCGAGGGTTACCCCATTGAGGCGCAGGCGGCTGACGGTATCGAAAGGCAGAAGGAACGGATCAAGGAATGGCCCTATTCTAAAAAGGTCTTTCTACCCCATCTCACCGAAAATGACCGAGAGGCCCCCTATCCCGGTGAGATCTTCCGGCAGCCCGAATTGCTGGATACTCTACAAAAACTTGTGGAAGAGGAACAAAAAGCTCTGGAAGAGGGGAAAACTCGAAAAGAGGCTATTTATGCCGCCTACGACCGTTTCTACATTGGAGATATAGCAGAAGAGTTCGTACGTGGCTGTCAGGAACAGGGAGGCCTTATCACCATGGAAGACCTGGCGAGCTGGCAGGTTCATCTTGAGGAACCAGTAAAAACGACTTACAAAGACATCGAAGTATACAAGCTGACTCACTGGGTTCAGGGTCCGGTGATGCTTCAGATGCTGAATATGCTGGAGACCATTGACCTGCAGAAGTTGGGCTTTAACAGCGTGAATTATATCCACATGCTCTACCAGGTGATGAATCTGGCTTTTGCCGATCGGGACTTCTACTACGGCGACCCTTACTTTCCACCGGAAGAGCCCATCAAAGGATTGCTTTCCAAAGAGTATGCCAGAGAGAGAGTGAAACAGATCGACCAGAACATGAACGATCCTGATGCTAAGCCTGGCGATCCCTATCCCTTTGAGGGTAGAGAAAATCCATTCCTGGACCTTCTGGAAAAATGGTCTAACGTGGGACGTACACAGAAGAACATGAGTGCCCGGCAATGGGAACGATTCGAAGAGGCTTTCCTGGCGGGCACCACATCCATCCAGGCGTGCGACAAGGAAGGTTGGATCGTTTCCGCAACGCCATCAGGAGCCTGGCTCCCTGCCTGTATCGCCGGAAAAACAGGTATCGGCATGAGCCAACGTATGCAGAGTTTCGTTCTCGACAGGGAGAAGAATCCCTTCAACGTCTTAGAGCCGGGGAAGAGACCTCGAGCGACATTGACGCCGGGCCTGGCTATCAAGGATGGCAAACCCTTTCTTTCCTTTGCCGTTCAGGGCGGAGATACACAGGATCAGAATCTGGTGCAGTTTTTCCTGAATATGGTCGAGTTCGGAATGAATATCCAGGAAGCTTGCGAAGCTCCCAACATCGTGAGCTATCAGATGCAGAGTTCTTTTGGGGATCATGAAGCCCGGCCCGGTCGACTCACTTTGAATGCCACCACTCCGGAGAAAGTGAGAGAGAATCTTGCAGTGATGGGGTATGAGATCGACATCCGGACTCATACATCCGGTCCGATCAATGCGATCTTCTATGACTGGAAACACCACACATTCTGGGGGGGCTCCAGTAATCACGGCGAAGACTACGGGATTGCTTGGTAGCTCACTTTGATAGCATGTGAGACGGAGAGAATCATGATATTTTTAATCCTCTAATGTGCCCCGATAAAATGTCTGCGGCTGAGTCTGATATGAGTGAAATAGAGAAAAAAATCGATTCTGAGGAACTCATCGCGAATATACTGGATGACCTCAAACTCCATATCGATGAGGAGTATAGGATCCTGTGCAGGGATCAATTCAAGATCGATGTCAGCAACTCATTGGGTGTCAGAACTGCACTATTGAGGAAAATTGCAGTCGATTGTCACAAGAGAATTAAATCCTTCGGGATCGATCCCGTATTAAAAATATGTGAAGACCTACTCGAAACCCAGATTAAAGAGCTCAGAGGCATTGCCTTCCAATGGGGTTACATGTGTCAGGATGATTATGAGCCAAAACATTTCGACATGTTTGAAAGATGGCTCGAGATCTCTGTCAAGGACTGGGGTGATTGTGACGGGCTCTGTATCAATGCTCTGGGAGTTTTTGTGTACAATTTCCCAGAATTTATCCCTCGGATTAAAGTGTGGACTCAATCCCCGAACCGTTGGAAGAGGAGGGCATCCGCTGTCGTGCTCATCTATTCTCTGCGAAGGGGGAAGTATTTCGAGCATGCTCTCGATGTAGCTAACAAGTTGCTCCTGGACAAGGACGATATGGTCCAGAAAGGCTATGGCTGGATGCTGAAAGAGGCGACCAAGCTCTATGCCAAAGAAGTCTTCAATTATGTCATGGAGAACAAAAGGCTTATGCCAAGGACATCCCTTCGTTATGCCATAGAAAAATTGCCAGAACAGCAGCGAAGAGATGCTATGCGGAGAGATTGATATGTATAAACGTGTTTCGTTTTTCTTTTTGGTCATATTTCTTTCAATCTATTACTTTCATTTTGCTTGTACTGGGGATTATTCCTCTGCAGGGAATGAATCAAACGAGGACACCGGAACAGAGCAAAATACTGCGGTTTCCGGAGAAAGAGGAATGGTGGTTTCCGTGGATGAATACGCTTCCCGCGTCGGGATCGATATTCTAAAAAAAGGAGGAAACGCCGTGGATGCAGCCGTGGCTGTGGGGTTTGCTCTGGCCGTGACCTTCCCCTCTGCTGGGAATATCGGAGGCGGTGGCTTCATGATCGTCCGGTTCCCGGATGAAAGGGAACCCGTTGCTCTGGATTTTCGGGAGATGGCTCCTGGAAAAGTGGCAGCCGATATGTATTTGGATACAGATGGCCGGTATGTGGAAGATCGCAGCCTTTATGGCTACCTCGCGGTCGGTATCCCGGGAACAGTCAAAGGGTTTGAGCTCGCCATGGAGAGATACGGAACCCTTGAGTGGAAAGATGTCATTGCTCCGGCCATCAAGTTAGCTGAAAAGGGTTTCAAACTGACTGAGCGTAGAGCCAGGGGATTCAATTATGCCAGAGAAGAATTTCCAAATGGGACAGATTCGTTTCATAAGATCTTCACCAAAAAGGATGGCTCACCTTTCAAAAAAGGAGACCGGTTCGAACATAAAGAGCTCGCTGAATCTCTGAAACGCATCGCAAAGCACGGCTCAGATGAGTTCTATAAAGGAGAGATAGCGGAAAAGATTGTCGAGGACATGGCTCGAAATGGCGGTCTGATCACAAAGGGAGATCTGGAAAACTACAGGGCGATCGAAAGAAAGCCTATCTCAGGCACCTACAGGGAATTCCAGATCATATCTATGCCTCCTCCGAGCTCGGGCGGGACGATCCTGGTAGAAATGCTGAATATCCTTGAGGGATTCGAGCTGGGACAGATGGAGAGGTTTGCGCCAAAAACCCTGCACCTGATCGCAGAGACCATGAAATTCGCCTATCTCGATCGTGCCAAACACATGGGAGATTCCGATTTTGGGGATATCCCGGTGGAGCGGTTGATCTCTAAATCCTATGCAGCAGACATCCGAAAAAAGATCCATCCAGACAGCGCTATCCCGAGTTTGGATCTGGGTAAGGAGATTCTGACTCTCGAAGAAACCAAAGAAACAACCCACTATTCTGTGATCGACAAGGACGGTCTTGCTGTTGCGACAACCTACACACTAAACGGTGGATATGGAGCCGGAGTTGTGGTTCCAGGCACTGGCATTCTGCTCAATAACGAGATGGATGATTTTAACAGAACCCCGGGATTTACAGATGCAGGAGGACTGATCGGCACCAAACCGAACCTCATCCAGCCCCACAAGAGGATGTTGAGCTCTATGACGCCCACGATCATCCTGAAAGATGACGAAGTCTTTCTGATCACAGGAAGCCCTGGAGGCCGGACGATCATCAACACTGTTCTGAATGTCATCATCAATTTTCTTGATTTCAAGATGGACATCCAAAAGGCTGTAGATGCTGCGAGGATGGATCACGAATGGAT
>JBATYS010000072.1:0-5164 GCA_049674205.1 Candidatus Aminicenantaceae bacterium | reverse complement strand
AGCCACCACCAAATTGGCCTGATGAGAAGCGGCAATCCCCACTCTCGGCGCCATCAAACCCTGACCGGGTCCAGCTGATTTCTCCAGATCTCCGATAATAAAGAGCCTGTCTCCCACTCTCCAAGTCTTGATACTGTTGCTATCGCCGTACCCGGCTAATCCTGAAGCACCCACAACATAAGTCTCGGAGAGAGATTCCCCAACAACCTCCAAGATCATGGCTTTATCCTCAGCACGGTCAAAACACTCAACGACAACATCCACATTTCCGAAGATATCTGGGATATTGCTTCTGTTCAGCTCTATTCTAAAAGAGCTGACACTCACATATGGATTGATATCCTTTAAAATCCTCGACATAGCTTCTGTTTTTGCCATGCCGATTTGATTGATAAAATAAAACTGACGGTTCAGATTACTCGGCTCCACCACATCATAATCCACCAAAATCAATTTGCCCACACCCATCCTGGCCAGAGCAATGGAAACCGCAGAGCCAAGTCCTCCCAATCCTGCAATGCCAACAGTGGCCTCTTTCATGCGTTGATGGACACGTGGAGTGTGACGGGCAACTAGCAGAGCTTCCATTTCATCTACTTTAGGTTGCTCTCCCTTCCGAATGAATACAACTTCATCCCCTTCCTTCAGCACATAATCCTTTTCGCTTGGATAACCGTTGACGATCAGTACATCCGCACCTGACTTTTCTCGATCGCGAAGGTGACCCAAAGTCATATTCTCTGGGACAGAAAAGCTGTGTTCATTGAGTAATATCTTTATCGCCATTATCCCGTTTTAGAAAAACCGATCAGAAGAATTTCCATACGCTTCACTGTCCTTCCTTAAGATCAAAGAAAACTGGCGGAGAGGGTGGGATTCGAACCCACGATACTGCGTACACAGTATAGCGATTTTCGAGACCGCCGCCTTCAACCACTCGGCCACCTCTCCTACCTGTCCTACCTGCATTATTCATAAAAGCTATCGTTTAACTCTCTACCTTCTTTCTACGAAGAAGTCTTTTAGAATCTTACCGCATTCCTCAGATAGAATTCCACCCTCAATTTTGACCAGGTGGTTCATCCGATTAAAAGGAAACGTCATGATGGACTCAACGGCTCCCGATTTTTGGTCCAGAGCTCCGAATATCAACCGCCGGATCCTCGCCTGGCAAATGGCTCCCAAACACATAACACAAGGTTCCAGGGTTACATACATATCACAACCGGGAATCCTGTAGTTGTTTATTATCCTGCACGCCTCTCTGATCGCCAAAATTTCAGCATGGGCTGTGGGATCCTTCAAAGATATGGTGCCATTGTGGGCACGGCTCAGTATTTTCTTGTCCAAAACAACAACAGCCCCCACCGGTACTTCATTAGTCTCAGCAGCTCTTTTTGCCTCCAAAAGAGCCTCTCTCATAAAGGATTCGTCTGTCGTGAGTTCGCTCATCAGAATCAGATTTTACTGCTCTTGCCTCAACTTTACAACTCTGCGTCAAAATCCTATAAAGGCTGAGGAAGAATTTCTGAATCCGTGATCGTATGTAAACAAGTTGCTTTATTAAGTGTCCCAATTGAGTGGTGGAGAAAACCGTGTGAAGGGCTGGACGAGCATGGTACATCTCCAGAGGGGAGATGTGAGAGACTCCCCCGCGTCCGAGTCTATATAAATGTAGGGACCGTTTCCCAAACGGTCCGTTCGGGGAACGGACCCTACAAAAAAAAGAAACTGGTCCCAATGTTCGTTTTCGCAATCACCAATTGGGACACTCGGATAGCATTCATCACAGATTTAGAACTGCTTATCATACCTGATTTATTTTTGTGCGGAGATTCATTATGATATAGGCTCGATACGAAGGATGGCGAAAAATGAAAGAACAGTTTGAGTGCCTGGCATGTGACAAAAAATTTCCGGTAGACGTCTTTAACACATTCTGCCCTGATTGTAAGGAGCCTCTTCTCTATCACTATCCGGAAAAAAAGAGAACGATCCATAAGGATCAATCTCATACCTTGGAAGTCTTTTTAGACTTTCTTCCGTTCGATAAGGTCGATCACTCCCTCTTGTTGGGAGAAGGAAACAGCCCTCTAGTGAAACTCAGACGGATAAGCGAAGAATGTCATGTGCCTTATATGTATGTGAAGGACGAATCATTCAATCCTACAGGAAGTTTTAAAGACCGGGGAACAGCAGTCGCCATTCAAAAGGTTGTCTCTCTACATATCGATAAAATAGGCACGGTTTCGACAGGCAATATGGCAACCTCCACAGCGGCATACGGAGCCAAAGCCAAGCGGAAGACCTTTGTTTTTATCAAGGAAGACATCTCGACTGAAAAACTGCTCTCATGCGGGATATACGGCCCTGTCATGATCAAAGTGGCAGGAGATTACGGCGAGCTCACCTACAAGAGTTTTGAGATTGGGCGCAAACACGACATTTACTTCATGAATTCCGTAGACCCTTTCCGCATTGAAGGCTATAAAGTCATTGGATTGGAGATCTTTCTGCAGTTGGGTAGTCAACCGCCTGATTATATTTTTACGCCCATGAGTTCAGGGGGGCATCTGATCGGGCTCGTAAGGGCTTATTCAGAGTTAAAACAAGAGGGATTTATCGAAAAGATGCCGACATTCATCGGTGTTCAGGCCGAAGGATGCTCGCCTATCGCGAAGGCTTTTCGTTCTGGTGCATCTCGAGTCAAGCGAATCGAAAAAGCGAACACAGTAGCCCAGGCTATAACTAATCCCAATCCTCCTGGGGGGAACATGATCCTCAATATGATTAGAGAGAACAAAGGTTCCATACTGGCTGTTTCCGATACAGATATCCTTTCGACCCAGAAAATGCTGGCAGAAAAAGAAGGCATCTTTTGTCTACCGGCCTCGGCGACAACACTAGCGGGTTTCCTCCAAATGGCAAAAACAGACACCTTCAAAGTTACAGATAAAGTTGTCCTGGTTGTTACCGGAACAGGAATGAAAAATCTGAAGGTCCTGGATTCCACAAAGATGAATTTCTATCACTCGTCTCTTTCTACTCTTGAGAATACGCTCCTATCTACAATCGATTAAAATCGATACGCCGTTGAATACGAGAGTTCTCTAATCCGGTCTCTCGATCAAGTTAAGGAGCAATTATTCAGGAAGATGATGGATTATTCATAAAAAATGCCGATAATAAGAATGAGAAGGAATTTTAGTGAAAAGTATCGGCAGTTTTTATGAATAATTCAGATAGAATAAAATTAAAGAGATATGAGTATATTAGATAGACATAAAGAGTTACAGAGTCACAGTTTTGTGGAGTTGCTTTCATATAAAAATTTTCTGTGTTACCATGAGTACACAAACCAATACAAAAGGAGGTACGTATGAGTAATGATTTTCCTTCCATGGAAATAAAACTTCCAAAAATCAATCTAAGCATAATCAAGTTGATTATTGCGGGGGTTTTCGTCCTCATCCTCTTGGCAGGCTCTTTCTACCAGATCGGCGCGGAAGAGGCGGGCATCATCCTGAGGTTCGGCAAGTATGTACGAACCACTAATCCAGGACTTCATCTCAAGCTTCCCCTGGGGATCGAACAATTGACTAAAGTTCCTGTGCAGAGACAACTCAAGATGGAATTCGGATTCAGGACGACAAAGGCAGGTATACGGACAGAATACCGGACAACACCGGATATAGTGAGAGAGGCCATAATGCTCACAGGGGATTTGAACGTTGTTGTGGCGGAATGGATCGTTCAATACAAGATCAAAAATCCCTATAATTATCTGTTCAAGATCCGCGATGTGAACAGTACTTTCCAATACATGAATGAAGCAGTTGTTAGAGCCATAGTTGGAGACAGCACAGTCGATGAAGTGATCACCATAGGAAGATCGAGAATCGCCCTCGAGGCCAAGGAAGATCTTCAGGAACTGTGTGATCTCTATGAGATCGGCATTGAGGTCAATCAGCTCATCTTCCAGGACGTCAATCCTCCAGATCCCGTCAAGCCGTCATTTAATGAAGTGAATGAATCTCAACAGGAGAGAGAGAAAAAGATCAATGAAGCTTGGTCGGAATACAACCAGGAGATTCCCAAGGCCCAAGGTGTTGCTGAGCAGATGATCAGGGGCGCAGAGGGATACGCGACTGAGAGGATAAACAATGCACAGGGAGATGCCACACGATTCAGGGCCATCTACAGAGAGTACTCCCGCGCTCCGTTGGTGACGAGAAAGCGGCTTTATCTCGAGGCTATCAATGAAGTCCTCCCAAAAGTCAACAAGAAGATCATCTTCGATAAAAGGATGGAGAGTATCTTGCCCCTGTTGAACTTCGGACAGGAGGTGAAAAATGACTAAACAAACCAGAACTGTGATTTTAGTTATCGTAGCCTTCGCCGTCCTCATCATCCTAGCAGATGCGATCTATGTTGTAAAAGAAACAAACCAAGTCATTATTACACAATTCGGGGAACCTATCGGAAACGCTATCACAACCCCTGGACTGCACATTAAGACACCTTTTATCCAAAAAGCCAACTATTTTGAGAAACGTTGGCTTGAATGGGACGGCGATGCCAATCAGATCGTCACCAAGGATAAAAAGTACATATGGGTTGACACCTATGCCCGCTGGGGAATCAGCGATCCCCTTGTCTTTTTCCAGAGAGTCCGTGATGAAAGAGGAGCGCACTCCAGGTTAGATGATATCATAGATGGAGAAACCAGGAATGCCATCGCAAATTATGATTTGTTCGAGATCGTCCGTTCAACAAACAGAGAGTTTTCAGTCTCAGAAGAAGCAGCGGAGATACTGGACACGGAATCAGCCCAAAAAAAAGTCGAGATGGGACGAGAAAAAATCACCCAGATCATCCTGGAAAAAGCTTCGGAGATCACTCCGGAATTCGGCATTGAGCTCAGAGATGTACGGATAAAAAGAGTTAACTATGTAGAGGAGGTTCAGAGAAAGGTTTTTGACCGTATGATCGCGGAAAGGCAGAGAATAGCGGCGAAATACCGTTCTGAAGGGGATGGGAAAAGCGCTGAAATCCGGGGACAAAAAGAACGGGAATTGAAGAGGATTACGTCAGAAGCTTATAAAATATCTCAAGAAATCCAAGGAAAAGCGGATGCGGAAGCGGTTAAGATCTATGCGGATGC
>JBATYS010000071.1:0-6881 GCA_049674205.1 Candidatus Aminicenantaceae bacterium | reverse complement strand
ATACGCACAACCGTGTTCTTCAAAGGATGCCCTCTGGATTGCCAGTGGTGTCACAATCCGGAAGGCATTGAACCTATGCCTGAAATGCTCTTGAATAAAGTCAAATGTGCCATAGATTGTCGGGCCTGTATCTCCGAATGCCCTCGGGATGCTATTTCTAAGATCGGCACCACTGTGTACATTGATCAGGAAAAATGCGACCTCTGCGGGAATTGTGTCGACTCCTGCATGTATGAAGCGTTGCTGATCGCAGGAGAGAAAGTGAGCGCCCGAGATATTTTTACAGAGGTCGATAAAGATTTGATCTTTTATGATGAGTCCGATGGAGGAGTCACACTGTCGGGTGGAGAACCACTCCTGCAGATGGAGTTTTTAAACGATCTTTTGGATGAGTTAAAATCCAGGGACATGCATGTCACTCTGGACACATCGGGATATTCCCCCTTCGCAGATCTGGAGAGAGTTTGTGACAGAGTCGATCTGTTCCTTTATGACCTGAAGATGATGGATGAAATGGATCACGAAGAATACACGGGTGTGTCAAATGCCATCATCCTGAGGAATTTGAGAGAACTGGTGTCTGCCGGAAAGCCTATTGAGATACGTATTCCCCTTGTGTGCAATGTCAATGATGATGAACCGAACATTCGTGAGACAGTCCGATATCTCTTTGATCTAGAGAATATCCAAAGTATAAGTCTTTTGCCCTACCATAGGGGCGGGTGCGAAAAATACATCCGCCTGAGGAAGGGAGAGAGGATGAAAATTTTCAAACCACCGTCCAAGGATAGGATAAGACAGATCAAACAAGCTTTTTTAGAAGCGGGATTTAATGTGAGAGTTGGAGGCTAGACATGAATGAAAGAATAAAAACGCTTAGAGAACAGAGCTTAAAAATAAATCCGTACATATCGCCGGAAAGAGCAAAACTCATGACGGAATTCTACAAAGATCACAAAAGCGATACAGTGTCTGCTCCGGTGAGACGTGCTCTTGCCTTTAAGTATCTGCTCGAAAAGAAGAAGATCTGTTTCAATGAGGGTGAATTGATCGTCGGTGAGAGAGGACCCGGGCCCAAAGCAACGCCCACATATCCCGAGATAACAGCCCACAGTTTGAAGGATCTGGAAATTCTGAATTCTCGAAAAAAAACAGCCTTTGCTGTTGATAGCATCACAAAAAAGCTGTACAGAGAAGAGATCATTCCATACTGGAAGGACCGCTCTATTCGAGACAGAATTTTCGAGGAAATGTCCGAGAGATGGAAGGAAACTTATGATGCAGGTGTCTTCACAGAATTTATGGAGCAAAGAGCCCCCGGTCACACAGTCTTGGATGACAAAATCTATAAAAAGGGTTTTTTGGAGTTTAAGGAGGAGATCGAGGAGACAATAGCCCAACTGGACCTTCTTAATGACCCTGAAGCTTACAAAAAAAGGGAAGAATTAAAGGCCATGTCCATCTGTGTGGATGCTCTTATCGCCTATGCCAAACGGCATTCAGAGGAAGCCCAGCGTTTGGCAGCGAAAGAAAAAAATCCCAAAAGGAAAGCTGAGTTGCAAAAAATTGCCCGTGTGTGCAAACATGTTCCTGCTCGAGCTCCAAGAAATTTTTGGGAAGCACTCCAGTATTATTGGTTTGTTCACCTGGGAGTCATCATTGAACTTAACACCTGGGATTCCTTTAATCCCGGCAGACTAGATCAACATCTCTATCCATTCTATGAGAGAGAGCTCAAGAGGAGATCCCTCAGTAAAGAGAGAGCCGCAGAGCTTCTACAGGCCTTCTGGATAAAATTCAACAACCAACCTGCCCCCCCTAAAGTCGGAGTCACTGCAGAGGAAAGTGGAACTTACACGGATTTTGCCCTGATCAACACAGGGGGAGTGAAGAGAGATGGTTCAAACGCTGTCAATGATCTCTCCTACCTCATCCTAGATGTGATCGAAGAAATGCGCATCTTGCAGCCGAGCTCGATGGTTCAGATCAGCAAAAAGACTCCCGATAGTTTTTTAAAAAGGGCGCTCAAGATACTGAAGACCGGATTTGGCCAGCCTTCTATATTCAATACGGATGCGATCATTCAAGAGTTGGTGAGGCAGGGAAAGACGATCGAAGATGCCCGTGATGGGGGGGCCAGCGGATGTGTGGAGACCGGGGCGTTCGGAAAGGAAAACTATAACCTGACAGGGTATTTCAACCTCACGAAGGTCTTTGAGATCACTCTCAACAATGGGGTGGACCCGAAAACCAAAAAAAGGATAGGCCTTTCCACCGGAAATTCTTCCAAGTTCTCGAATTTTGAAGAATTGTTCAATGCCTACAAGAAACAGATCAAACATTTTGTGGATATCAAGATCGAGGGGAATAACGTCATAGAGCGCCTTTACGCGGAGTATTTGCCCACACCGTTCCTGTCTCTTCTGATAGACGACTGTATCGCCAAGGGCAAGGATTACCATGATGGGGGAGCGCGTTATAACACATCCTACATCCAGGGAGTTGGGTTAGGGAGTATGACGGATATTTTGACTTCTGTGAAATTCAATGTCTTTGATAAAAAACACATTCTCATGAAAGAGCTGCTTTCGGCGCTGAGACGGGATTATCGTGGGAATGAACCTCTAAGGCAGAGGTTTTTGAACAAGACTCCCAAGTACGGCAATGATGATGATTATGCGGATGAGATCATGCAGATGATATTCGAGGCGTATTATGAGGCCGTCAACGGAAGATCCAATACTAAGGGTGGGTTTTACCGCATAAATCTCTTGCCCACAACAGTCCATGTCTATTTCGGGAAGGTTGTTGGGGCAACTCCAGACGGGAGAAAAGCGGGCGAGCCGCTATCGGAAGGGGTTTCTCCAGTGCAGGGCTCGGATAGAAAGGGCCCCACAGCTGTCATAAAATCTGTCGCCAAGATGGACCATCTCCGGACTGGTGGTACGCTCCTCAACCAAAAATTTACTCCCCATCTTCTTTCCGATGAATCCGGGATAGACAAACTCGCTCACTTGATCCGCTCCTATTTCAGGTTGGATGGCCATCATATACAGCTCAATGTCGTTAGTGCTGACATCCTAAAGGAAGCGCAGAAAAATCCTGCGAAATACCGCGACCTTATCGTCCGTGTCGCCGGGTACAGCGACTATTTTGTCGATCTGAGCCCCGAGCTCCAGGATGAGATCATACGCCGAACCGAACATCAATCCTTTTAATATTCAGTGCCTTGAGGAAGCATCCCCAAAATTGTGATGAATGAGATTCCGAAAGTTCCTATTGGTGATTTCGAAAACGAACGATGGGAAAGCAATGCGACTCTATTCAAATGTAGGGACCGTTTCCCAAACGGTCCGTTCGGGGAACGGACCCTACCACGTACCATGCCCGTCCAGCCCTTCACACGGTTTTCTCCACACACAATTGGAACTCCCAATAATGCAACATGATTCCTGCTATCACGGTTTTGAGGATGCTTGCGTGACTTCATAATTTCTTGATTTAAGGTAAAAGAGTTGATATACAAGTTAGATAATGATGTGAATAATTCAGCCTTAGAAAGGAGATTTAAGATGTTTGAAGCAAGTGTTTATACGCAGAGAAGAAAGCGGCTCAAAGAGCAGATCGGTTCGGGCCTTGCGCTCTTTTTAGGCAATGAAGAAAGTCCTATGAACTATCCGGCAAATCCCTATCCTTTCCGGCAGGATAGTTCATTCCTCTACTTTTTTGGATTGGATTATCCTGGCCTTGCCGGTGTTGTCGATGTTGAGGAGGATAAGGATATTGTCTTCGGGGATGATGTGACTATCGAGGACATCATCTGGATGGGAGATCAACCTTTACTCAAGGATAGAGCTGTGAAGGCAGGTGTGGAAGAAACACTCCCGTCGAACATGTTGGAGGATACACTCAGGAAGGCCATTCAAACGGGACGAAAAGTTCATTTCCTTCCGCCATACAGGCCAGAATCAGTGACAAAATTGAGTAACCTGTTGGGGATTCATAACAATCTTGTGAAGGATTATGTTTCGCAGGTACTCATCAAGGCCGTTGTCGCCCAGAGGTCGATAAAGATACAGGAAGAAATCGCAGAAATGGAGAAGGCGCTCAACGTCAGCTATGAGATGTATACGAGAGCCATGAAAATGGCCAGATCTGGAGTTTACGAAAGAGAAATTGTCGGACAGATGGAGGGAATTGCTCTCTCGGCCGGCTGCCATATGGCCTTTCCGACCATTTTAACGGTAAACGGCCAGACCCTCCACAATCACTATCATGGAAACATACTGGAAAAAGGACGGATTGTTGTGTGTGATTCAGGAGCCGAATCACCGAAACATTATGCATCTGATATCACTCGCACAATTCCCGTAGACGGCGAATTCACTGATAGACAAAAAGAGATATATGAGATCGTCCTCGAGACACAGATGACGGCCATCCAGGCCATCAAACCGAACGTGAACTACAGAGATATTCATATCCAAGCGGCTAAAACGATCGCTTCTGGTTTAAAAGATGTAGGCCTGATAAAGGGCGATGTGGACGAGGCAGTCAAAAATGGTGTGCATGCCATGTTTTTCCCGCATGGTCTGGGTCATCAGATCGGCCTGGATGTACATGACATGGAAGACTTGGGCGAGAACTTTGTCGGCTATGACAAGAAATTTAAGAGGAGCGAGCAGTTCGGCCTAGCTTATTTGAGGTTTGCAAAGGAACTCACAGAAGGTTTTGTTTTAACTGTGGAGCCAGGCATTTACTTCATTGCCGCGCTTATCGATAAATGGAAAGCGGAAAACAAATTTCCAGAGTTCATCGACTATGACAAAGCCGAGAGTTACAAGGATTTTGGGGGCATCAGGATCGAGGATAATGTCCTGGTGACCAAAGATGGTTATCGAGTTTTGGGCAAGCCTATTCCAAAAACAATTCAAGAACTAGCGGATATCGCAGCGAGCTAAATAGCTTCGATTATTGAGCTTTTGGGCCTATGGTGATGCTGACGCCCTTTTCTGGGTTGAGCACTTCTTTGATGTACGCATTGAACTCTTCGAGGGATGTTGCGTCGATCTCCGAAAAATAACTGTTGATGAAGTCATACCCCACACCTAACGCCTCATAATAGGCGATTGTGATAGACCGAACATCCTTGGTTTCGTTACTGCGCAGAAAATTCGCCTTGGAATTAGTCTTGGTGACTTGGAGTTCCTCTTCGGAGACGCCTTCATCATAAAGATCTAAGAGGACCTTATAGAGAGCATCCATGGCCACATCTTTTTTAGAGTTTTCTGTCTCCAGATAGGCCTCCATAAATCCGCCTTCTCTCAGCTGATTCGCTCTCGAATTGACCAGATAGGCAAGTTTCTGTTTTTGTCTCAGGGGCCAGAGTCTCGAGTTAAATCCTTTTCCGAGAAGGTTTTCAAGCATGTAGGCCAGAATCAGGTTTCGAGCATTGATTCTGGGTAGCGGAAATGCATAGCTTGCTAGAGTTTGCTCTGTGTCTCTCTCCAAGGTGTGGGACTTTTCCGCTGGAGGATTAATGGTTAGGGGGACAGGTTCGTTGAGAGTGCCTTGCGGGAATTTTTTAAAATATTTGTCCAAAAGTTTGGATATCTCCTCTTCTTCCAGATTCGAAGTAACAACGACGACCATGTTTCTTGCGATAAAATGGCTTTTGTAGAAGTTTTCTATGTCTTTCTTTTTGATGGCCTTTATCGAATCTTCCGTCCCGAAACTCGAGCTGCCGTATGGCGTGTCCTTAAAAAAGATGTCAAAATATGCATCATGCGCCATCTGTATGGAATCGTCTTCGGCAGATTCTCTCCGCTGATTCATCTGTTTTTTGACCCCATCGATCTTTAAACCGGAAAAAAGAGGATCTAGCATGATCTTGGAAGCAGTCTCCAAGCTATCATCCAGGTTTTCCGATAGACAGGAGATGTTGATAAAGGAATAATCGCTTTGGCAGTCCAAGGTCAATCGTGTGGCTTGATCCATCAGATCTTGAACTTTCCTCTGGTCTGGGATAGAGATTGCCAGGCGAGTAGTCAAATAGGCAAGGCCTTCTTTTCCCTTGGGCTCGTCTCGTTTTCCCCCGTTGATCAGCACTTGCACGACTGTGACAGCGGATGAGATATCCTTCTGGTATATGTAGGTAAGCCCGTTTTCCAGGCGTAACTTTTTGGGAGGGATCTTCCAGGCAGATGTTGGGTTTTTGCTATCTTCTTGTTTGCCTGTCAGCGTTAAAGCAAAAATCAAGAGCAGGGGAACCAGGATTTTTCTGGGAGGCATCATTTTTCTTCCTCCCTCGGCATTATCGTCACCATGACATAATCGTTCTTTGTTAAGTAATTTCCAGCGGCTTTCCTTATATCGGATGAGTCGACACTCTCAATATTTTCGAGAAAATTGCCCTCTATCTCATCATTGGACATGTGCATGTATCTCGCATAGGAATTTGCAATAGCGAGGCCGTTCTCCTGGGCTCTGTGGAGCTTGAATCTGATCCTGTTCTTGGCACTCTCCAGATAGTCGGTCGCATGGAATCTGGAATCACTCATATAGTCCTCTTTTGAGTACTGAACGTCTCTCGTCCTCTTTAAATAACGAATGATCATGTTTTTCGCTGTTTTGATGTACTTGGGCTCCATCACAAAATAGATGAGGATAGCGCCGCCATATTTATGCGCTAAGTACGACATATTGATGGAATTGACATAGACTCTTCTCTCCAGGAGGGGATGGTTCAGCATTGGGTTTATACCTCGTCCCAAAATTTCTGCCAGAACATCGACGGCAAATTGATCAGGATCGTTGTAATCGGGCGCATTGTATCCAAAAACGAGGTACGCCATATTGACATCCATTTCTTCTTCGATCTC
>JBATYS010000070.1:0-4193 GCA_049674205.1 Candidatus Aminicenantaceae bacterium | reverse complement strand
TTTAAGGATCAGCGATCTGTCAGAATCTATGGATTCGTTAGTCACAGAAAATAGTCCACCAGGTGTCTCGATCCTTCTACGTTCGCCACTCTCCGGTAAAATCATATTTGGGGATGGGATGAGAGCTAAGGGGAGCCCGGTTTTTACGGATTTTTTCCCTGAGAATTTCCCCCCATGGCGAGTGGAAGTCTATATAAGTGATAGTGGCACTTCTGAGTTTTTCTTGTACAAAAACATATTTTTCTGGATTATCCTGGCGTTACTTTTAGTCCTTTTTTTAGGCTCGGGTCTTATCATCCGTACCATAGTTCAAGAGGTGAATATTCTCAATCTCAAGTCTGGCTTTATCGCATCCGTCTCCCATGAATTCAAAACCCCACTCACCGCGATGGGAGCGATCCTGGAGCGCCTACTGGGTGATGAAGTGAGTGATCCCAAAAAAACCAAGGAATACTACCGGATTCTGAGTCATGACTCAGAAAGATTAAAAAGGCTTGTCAAGAACGTTCTGGATTTCACGAAGATCGAGGAGGATAAAAGAGAATACCGGCTGGCATCGACTGATATCGTCAAACTGGTTCGGAGAGAAGTAGACAGCTTTGAGAAAGAACATGAGATGGATGGTTGGCGTGTGGGAATCAAAATCGACAGCGATATCCCTCCTGTTTTTGCTGATGAAGATGCCATGAGCCAAGCTTTGCACAACATCCTGGACAACGCGGCAAAATTTTCTGGCGAGGAGAAAAGCATCCATGTCGAAGCTTCTCTCGAAAAAAATACTGTAAAGATTACTGTTCGGGATAAAGGAGTGGGAATCCCTGAAAATGAACAGAAGAAAATTTTCGACAAATTCTACAGGGGGAAACAGGCTTCATCAGTAGCTCCCACCGGAACAGGTCTGGGGCTGACACTGGTCAAACATATCATGGAGGCTCATAGAGGAGATGTTGTCATTCAGAGTCAACCGGGAAAAGGAAGCTGTGTTTCTCTGATCTTGCCAGTCGGCAAAGGAGGGTAGAGGCCATGGAAAGAACCATCCTTGTGGTTGAAGATGACGCCGGGATCCGGGTGGTCCTAGCGGATACCCTAACATCCCAGGGATATCATGTGGTGACTGCAGATAATGGAAAGAAGGGATTGGAGTTGGCCCAAAAGCTAAAGCCTGACCTGATCATCCTGGATGTGATGCTGCCTTTAATGGATGGCTTTGAGATATGCAGAAGATTACGCAAGGAGGGAATCATATCTCCCGTTATGATGCTGACAGTTAAAGATGAGGAGGTGGATAAGGTTTTGGGATTGGAACTCGGGGCTGATGATTATGTGACAAAACCTTTCAGCTTAAAAGAGCTTTCTGCACGGGTAAAAGCCCTTCTCCGCCGTGTCGAGGATTATCAGGATGAGATGAGTGTCTACCGTTTTGGGAATGTCGAGCTGGATTTTCATAAATTCGAATCCCGTAAAGATGGTCGGGATCTTGGTTTGACTCCTCTCGAGCTCAAGATCCTTAAACTAATGATCACAGGCAAGGGTAAGGTCATCACACGAGATGAATTCCTCGATCAAGTTTGGGGTGTCGAAAATCTAAATGTATCACACAGGACTGTGGACAGCCATGTCGCACACATTCGAAAAAAGATCGAAGAGGATCCTTCCAAACCTCAATACATCTTAAGTGTCCACAGCATCGGTTATAAGTTTGTGGACGGATAGACTATGCTAAGCATACCAAGCAGTAAGGAACGAATGAATTTGTGGAAAATTTTTCACTGTATTTCCATATCTCCTAAACACATAAATCGTGCGAGAGGATTATTTTATCAGCATGACTCATTAAGGAGATAATGGATGAAACAAAAGAAAATCTTTGTTTTGGTGATTTTTTTGCTGGTTGGCGTGTCTTTCCTTTTTTCGGATCTAATCCAACAGGAAACAGCCAAAGAGCTCTTCGAGAAAGCCTTATATCTCGAGGAGACTAAGGGCGATTTAGAGAAAGCGGTCGAGTTGTATGAGCGAGTTACCAAGGATTTTCCGGATGAACGGGCGAGCGCAGCTAAGGCGTTCTTCCATATCGGGATATGTTATGAAAAACTGGGCCTTGAAAAAGCCAGAAAGGCCTTTCAAAAGGTCGTCGAAGACTATCCCGATCAAGTGGAGATGGCCGGAATGGCCAGGGCAAAACTGGCAACCTTAACCAGATCTCAATCTGTCACACAGATAGAAGAGCAAGGATTAAAGATCCAGCTCATCTGGTCGGGTCAAAATGCAGGTATTTTGGGAGGGATCTCGCCCGATGGCAAATATCTTACTACTACAGATTGGTACACGGGTGACCTGGCGGTCCGGGATCTGACGACCGGGAAAGACCGCCGCCTGACCAACAAAGGATCCTGGATGAAATCTGAGGAATTCGCGCTCTTCTCGAAATGGTCTCCTGATGGCAGACAAATCGTTTACAACTGGTACAATCAAAAGAGCAAGAATTTTGATTTATATACAGTCAATTTAGAAAAGCCGGAACCCAAAATCCTATATGAAAACAAAATAGAAACAAATGAAGGCCTGGATGCATACGTTCATCCCTTTGATTGGCACCCAAACGGAAAACAGGTTCTCATAGGTTATTACAAAGGAGATGGTTTGTTTGTAGTCGGCTATCTTTCTGTTGAGGATGGAGATCTGCAGATCTTGAAAACCTTTAAAGGGATATATACCAACAATGTTCCATGGGGATTTGCTATCTCTCCGGATGGAAACACAATTGCTTATGACCATCAATGGGAAAAAGATCCTAATAATCGCGATATTTTTCTCCTCTCACCGGATGGGACAGAGCAGCGGCTGGTTGACCACCCTTCTCTGGATTATGTGTTCGATTGGACCTCGGATGGGAAATATCTTCTGTTCGGCAGTGAGAGGACTGGGACTCGTGGAGCATGGATCGTCCGGATTGAAGATGGAAAGGCGGTTGGGGATCCTCGCCTTGTTAAGGCAGCCAGTGGACCAGTTTATCCAATTGGTTGTACACGGGAGAATCAATTTTATTTTGCTTATAACCGACAACTCAGCGACGTCTATGTTGCTGAAATCGATCCTGCCTCTGGTCAAGTCCTGGTTGCCCCAAAAAGAGAGATCCGTCATTACGAGGGCCATAATGCTTACCCGGACTATTCGTCCGATGGGAAATATTTGGCTTATATCTCTATCCGCAGCTCCCTCCCCATGGGAAAGAGTACCATTTGCATCTATTCTCTTGAAGACAAAAAAATCCAAGAGTTTTATTCTGGAACCGGAGACCTCAGTTACCCCCAATGGCATCCGGATGGGAGATCAATTTCCCTTGAAGGACCGGATGGAAAAGGGGGGAAGGGAATTTATCTCTTTGATGTAGAGTCCGAAGAAGTGTCTCCCATCATCCAAATCGAGGAGGATGAAACAATCTATTCTCATAAGTGGTCGATCGATGGTAATACTCTCTTTTATACTAACGGCAAATTCCGGGGGGATAAAATCTACCGGATCTATACACATGACATGCGTACAGGGCTGGACAAAGAACTGCCGGGATCGCCGGATGATGCGCACGACTTCGATGTTTCCCCCGATGGCAAATCTTTAGTCTTTTTAAATAGGGGAAAGAGACGTAGCCTGAGGATCATTCCTGTTGAGGGTGGTGAACCTCAAGAGCTGTACAGCTTTAAAACAGAGGGGCCTTATATTATTAAACCGACATGGAGCGCAGACGGTAAATATATCTTTTTAGCTCTGCCAACCGATTCACCAGAAAATATTGAGAAGATGAGGTCGGGCACACCCGATGAATGGGATATGTGGAGGATTTCCTTGGAAGATGGGCAGCGCCAGAAGCTGGATATGAATATGGCAAGATTCCGACATATGAGCGTCCACCCGGACGGCCGTCATATCGCATTTTCCTCATATGGTCGGGCATTGCAATTTCCAGAAATCTGGGTAATGGAGAATTTCCTGCCGGAAGAGGACACAAAGAAATAGTTGAAGGATTGCTCCCGCAATTTTAAAAAAATAATTCTGATAGGATTCAGATCGATTATTTGACACGACTCTTATTCATTGATATTCTTTTTCTAACTTTCCTGAGGAGATGATGTAATGAAGGGAGTCTTGAAAAAAACACCGTATGCATTTTTCCTGTTCTTTATTTTGCTTTTGTC
>JBATYS010000069.1:0-9082 GCA_049674205.1 Candidatus Aminicenantaceae bacterium | reverse complement strand
TTTCTATTCATAATCGACATTTTTTACCTTTCAGGCGAGCCGATCTCACCGTATAGGCTTCGTTGCAAAGGATTTGCGGTAGATAACTACAGCTGCATCCTTTGCGCCTTTCCTCTACGGCAACCTCAACTCGTGAATAATCCAGGTTAAGAAATATATATTCGGACTTTTGTCCGGTCGGAATCCTCTAAAACGAGGGTGCTACTTTCCTGATGACGTTGCGAGTTTGATGGGGACCAGAGCCCTGTCCATATTTATGCGGCCGTAGCCGATGAAATCATCGAATCCAGGGGAAGTCCCGCTGTTGACGTCATCGGCAGTGTACCGGATGATGTCCATGATCTCGTCCACCCGCAACCACGGTTTGAGATCTTTGATTAGAGCAGCCAGCCCGGCTACATGGGGGGCTGCCATGGAGGTTCCGCCAGCATATCCATAGGGGAGGGAACCTTGTCCCCAATACCATGTGGGAACACAACTGATAATCCGTTCTCCAGGAGCAGCTACATCGACCTCTGGTCCTGGGTTGGACCAATCCAGCCTCTCATCGTTATAGTCCGTGGCCGCGACAGCAATGCAGTACTCATCGTAGGCAGCGGGATACAGCACGTAGTCTCCATCGTTCCCGGCCGAAGCCACGAGTACGACTCCGGCTGCTTTGGCATAATTCAGCGCATCCCTCAAAATGTCAGCATCTGCTTCGCCCCCAAAACTCATGTTGATAACATCAGCTCCGTTATCTGCGGCCCATATGATCCCATCCGCTATCCATGAGTAGTACCCATCTCCGTCTTCATCCAGTACTTTGACGGGCAAAATCTTGCAGTTCCAGGCCACTCCTGCTATACCCTCGTTGTTGTTTGTCTCTGCAGCTGCGATTCCAGCAATGTGTGTGCCGTGCCAGTGATCATCGGTGGCATCAAAGTCGTCATTGACAAAATCTCTCCCCCCGGATACAACTTTGCTCTCCAAATCCGGGTGAAGGAGGTCAACACCTGTGTCTATGATGGCTATCAGTGTCTCCTCCGTTCCCTTTGTCTCTTCCCAGCCTTCCGGGGCTTTAATATCGGCCCTGGCTGTTCCTGAGGGACTGCCGGGCACACCGATTTCCTGACCAGTGTTGTGGAGGGCGTACTGGTCGCTGAACAGTGAATCATTGGGCGTCGCTGTTATATGTGCGACAAAGTTCGGTTCTGCGTATTCCACATCCGGGTTCCGGTCAAAGACATACACCATTTCTTCCACACTGTAGTGTTCTGGGATCTGGATCTGGTAGACGTTAAGCTTCGGAATTCTTTGTATTTTTTGGGATTGATATACATCTAGGAGAGTCTCCACCTCATTGTCAGAGAGTTCCGGCTTGAATTTGACGAGGACCTCATGGGATGCGTACCGTTGCTGGGGCTCTCTTGAGCGAAAGTTATCTTTTAATACATGGATATCTCGGAGGACTGGAACGGTGATTCTCCGGATTCCTCTGTCCTGATCGGCATTATTGAAACTTACCGTCAATGACAGGAAAAGTATTATGGATATTAAAAGAATAAATTTTTTCTTTTTCATAGTCTCCTCCGGTTCCTGTTAGAATGAATACATAATCCTGAGCAGTGCACCAAAATCAACACCACCCTCGTAATTATCGCCGCGGCCATAGGGTGTAATGTTAGCTTCCAATAGGAGGCTGAACGCATCCGAGAAATCGTACGCTCCTCCCACTCCGATCATAAAATTCCCTACAGCGGATATACTCTTTTCTTCTGTCCTGCTCAGTGTCTGGATGGATTCTTCCATCGCAAAGCTTCCGGAAAGAGAGCTGTAGGCGATATTCAGGTAGGGAAGGAAGGGTACTGCAGCCAAGTATCTCAAAGAAAGACCAAAGGTTGCTCGTGACCATTTCGGTTTTCCCGTTGCAGTCCCATCCACTGTGAGTCCCGGAATATCCCATTGTTCCTCTCCGCCTGTGTAGTAGATATACTGACCCAGGACGCTAAAATCGAAGCTGTCTGTTTCGTAGAATGTAAACGTGGCCTCTCCGCCAAAAAGCAGTCCCCCGATCGCTCCCTTGTCCATGGTCAGAGATATGGGTAATTCGCGAAAGGTCAGGGACTCGAAGTCTGAGGATGCATAACCGAAAATCCCCCCTAAAGATAAACCATCCAAGATCTCATAGCCGACATGAAAAGTCAGCAGGGTTGTCTTGAGTTTTGAGATAAGACTGTCCTCATCCCAACTGATGGTATTTTTGAAGTACTCGAATCCAAGACCCGCACTCCACTTCTTTCCATCCGAAAAATCCGGCGTCGGCTCTTGAGTATAGGACGGGCTGGTGCATACAAACAGCATCAGTACAGCACTTAATATACAGCGCTTTAAATTCATATTGACCTCCACAATAAACATGATTCACATTTAAACGTTTTCATTTTTTGTTCCATTATGTTCGTTTTTCGATCTCATCCATCCTTTCTACGGCTTTTTCTGCGAACTTGCTCTGGGGATAATCTGTGATGAGCTTCCGAAAATAGGGAATGCTCTCTTCGATCTTCTCCCATTTATAATAGGAATCGCCAAGATAAAAATAGACTTTGTCCATCTCTGTATAATTCGGATAGGCCGTGAGGATATCGATCAAGCGGCTTGTCGCAGCTTTGTATGCCGTTCTTTTATAATAGAGCTCTCCTATGCTGAGTGTGTGTGCGGCCAATCGTTCCTCACAGTCTTTGATCTTTTCCTCTGTTTGCTTGGCCTCGTCACTCAAGGGGTAAGTGGTGATCACTTTTTTGAACTCTACTAGGGCCTGTTCTGTTTTGGTCTGGTCTCGTCCGGGCTTCAAGGCCTTTTTGTAAAAGGTCATCCCGATCTGGTATTGGGCATAAGATGCAGATGGGCTGAGAGGGAACAGAGAGATAAACTCTCTGTATTCGGAGGAGGCGATGATCATGCTCCCTTCGTCTCCCTTTTGAAAATAGGAATCGGCGATGGCCAATTTCGCCCTTTGGGCGTAAAAACTTTTTGGGAAGGAATCGATGACCTGTCGCAAATAGAGGCGTCCCTTTTCTGGATCTTTTTCTATAGATTTCATACCCAGATTAAACAGGAGCTCATCGTTCGAGGCGATCTCAGGATCGATCGTTGTTTCCTTTTTGCTGCAACTTATTGAGAAGAGAACAAGAAGAATAAGGAGTCCGTACAGGATTATATTCTCCGTTTTTAACGTTTCGGTCGGTCTTATCATTATCGTTTATCCTTAAGGGGAATAGAGGTTTTTGATCCACCTCCATTCTTCGCTCAGTCCCTCATCGATCGGTGTTTTTGGATCGAATCCTAAGTCTTTCTTTGCTTTTTGTATGTCCGCTAACGTATGAGGGACGTCTCCCTTTTGTTTTTCTTCCCATTTGACACTGATTTTTTTTTCACAGATCTCTTCGAAAAGAGGGAAGAGATCCTTCAACATTTTTCTATTTCCTCCACCGATATTGTACGTTTCTTCTGTTCGGCCGAGTGAGGCGCATGCAAAAATGGCATCTACGATATCGTCGATATATGTAAAATCTCTTGTTTGCTCTCCCGTACCAAAAACAGTTATGGGTTTGTTCTCAGATGTTGATTTGAAAAATTTGTGAAATGCCATATCGGGACGCTGTCCTGGACCATAAACAGTGAAAAAACGCAGAGATATTGTGGGGACACCGTAGTTCTTGGAGTAGAGATAACACAGATTTTCTGCGGCTAACTTGGTGACTCCATAGGGTGAATAGGGGAGGAGGGGACTGGTTTCTGACATGGGAAGCTCAGGGCAAAATCCATAAACAGAAGAGGATGATGCATAGATAAATTTGTGGAGGTGTTGCTCCTTTGATTCTTCCAGAAGCCTTTGTGTGGCTTCAATGTTATTCCGCATATATTCGGAAAAACTCTGTCCCCAGCTTGCTCTCACACCTGCTTGGGCGGCCAGGTGGAACACGTAATCGACCCCTTGCAAAAGCCGGTTGAGGTCTAGAGAATTGATGTCCTCTTCGATGAACGAAAATTTGCTCTCGTTTTTTATAGTGGATAGATTATTTTCTTTGATCCACCTGGGATAATAATCGGTGAAGCTGTCCACACCGATAACAGATAAACCTTCTTTGAGGAGCCGGCGAGACAGATGCGTTCCGATAAATCCAGCTGCACCAGTGACTAAACAATTCATGGTTTTTCGTATTTTTTGGCTAGCGATTTGATCGCTTTGATTACTTCCGGAGGATTCTCCTCTTTGTAGATCCCGGAACCCATGACGATGATATCAGCTCCATCCTGTATGACCTCTTCCAAATTATTCAATTTGATCCCGCCGTCGACCTGGATCGGGATCTCCAGTTTCTGTCCTGTAAGCCAGTTTTTCAGATGACTTATCTTTTTATGACATGCTTGGATGAATCCTTGGCCTCCCCAGCCCGGGTTGACTGTCATCAAGAGAACAAAGTCGAGGTCCTGGATGATCTCGTTCATGAGGTGGATGGGAGTTGCTGGATTGAGCGCAAGACCCGCTTTTTGCCCTTTTTCTTTGATAGAGATGATGTCCTTTTGGAGATGTACAGATGCCTCGATATGGATCGATATCCAGTCTGCTCCCGCTTTCTGGAAGAGAGGGATGAATAATTCAGGCTTTTCAACCATGAGATGAACATCCAGGGGAAGAGTCGTTTTATCTTTGAGAGAAGCGACCAGCTCTGGGCCCAACGTGAGGTTGGGAACAAAGTGACCATCCATGACGTCCACATGGATGAGGTCTGCCCCGGCATCTTCGGCCATTTTAACGGCGTCTGCAATTCGTGTGAAATCTGCGGAAAGGATAGAGGGTGCGATCTGAATCATTATTTGCTAACCTCCATGGTGATAAGATTTCTTCTTTGAATCCGAGAGCCGGGTTCAGGATATTGGTTGATGATGATCCCCGATTCCAAACCTGGATAATAGGAGTATCGGATATGCCCGATGTTGAATTCCAAGTCTTTTAATTTTTCGATAACCACGGAGGACCGCTTTCCGATCAGATCAGGCATCAGGAATTTCCTCTCTCTTTCACCCTGACTCACTAAAAAACTGATCCGGGAACCCCGCGCCGCCTCCTCGTTATCTGAGGGATTTTGGGAAATGATCTTTCCTGCTGCGTAAGCAGAAGTATGGACGTGTGATATCTTCCCCTTCATCAGTCCGGCTTCGATAAGTTCTGGGCCGATCGCTTGGAGACTCCGCCCGACAAAGCGAGGAACAATGACTTTTTCTTTTCCTGCACTCAAAACAACTTTCACAACATTGTTGATCTTGACTTTCGAACCCGCAAGAGGGTTCTGCCGAATGATCTTATCCTTTTCGAATCTATCGTGAAGCTCTATCCCGCTTTTTATGACAAAGAGTTTTTTGTCCATGAGGATCTCCCTGGCTTCATCCAAAGGCTTGTTTGTGAGGTCGGGGATAGTAACCATTTCTCCTTTTAGAGTGACTTGATAGGCGATAAGAGCGCTGAGGAAGAATAGGATGAGTGCTGAAAGTGTAATAGCGCAAAATTTAAAGATCTTATTGATTGTCATAATCTATGAGTAGCTTCTTTATATCGGTATTAAATATCCGGAACCAAGCAGACAGTTTTTTCTTTCGGATCAAAAAACTGCTGTAGTCGTCCGACTCAAAAAATCCGAATGAGACAATTAAAAATACCACAGTTTAATAACCAAGTAAACATTAAAAAAGTTCCCTACAAGCGAGTCAAAAACCGTGATGACTGATGTCCGAGTGTCCCAATTGGTGATTCGAAAACAAATAACGGAACAGCAAGGCAGCTCTATTTGAATGTAGAGACCGTTTCCTAAACGGTCCGTTCGGGGAACTGACCCTACTTAGACAGGTATCATGCCCGCTAGAGCCCTTCACACGGTTTTCTCCACCACACACACTCAATTACGCAATGTGATTCCTGTCATCACGGTTTTGGAGTAACACTCAAGTGAAATGATTTGCTCGAAAAAAGCGATTTAATTATAATGTGTTTTTCCGGATTGAAGGAGGCTAGTCAAATGCATAAAATCTCGGATTTCAGGAGTGACACAGTCACACGACCTACTGAAGAGATGAGAAGGGCCATGGCAGAGGCCATCGTTGGGGATGATGTTTTGGGGGATGACCCCACAGTACAAGAGTTGGAATCCATGGCAGCAGTCCTGATGCAAAAAGAGGCAGCTCTTTATGTTCCTTCCGGAACGATGGGAAACTCTATTGCAGTCAATGTCTGGACCACGGAATTGGATGAAGTCATCGTAGAAGCCAAAGCCCATATCTACAACATGGAATCAACGAGCATAACCTTTATATCCAGGATAAATCCAAGACCTCTTCAATCGAATAGAGGAGCGATGAACCCTTCTGAGGTGGAGCGTAACATTAAAAAACCATCTGTCCATCTCCCTAGAACTTCGCTGATCTGTGTGGAAAACACACACAATGGCTGGGGCGGAGCCGTAGTGCCTATTGAGAATTTGAAGGCCATTCGAGAGGTGGCGGACAGACATGATGTCAAGATCCATTTTGATGGGGCCCGAGTGTTCAACGCCAGTCAAGCGACCGGTATCCCCGTCCATGAGTATGCGGCTGTTGGGGATTCGATCATGTTCTGCCTCTCTAAGGGACTGTCAGCTCCCGTGGGATCTATCCTTGTCGGGCCACAAAGCTTTATAGATCAAGCCCGGAGAGTGCGAAAAGCCTTAGGTGGAGGGATGAGACAAGTGGGTGTCTTGGCGGCATCGGGCATTGTGGCGCTCAATAATATGGTGTCACGTTTGGGAGAGGATCACAAGCGAGCGAAAAAGCTGGCCATGGAGATACATGATTTGCCAGGGATAGGTCTCAATCCCGAGTATGTGGAGACAGATATCATTATATTTAAATTCGATCATCCGGAATTAACCGCCGATGACTTGATCACAAGGCTTAAAGAGAAAAACGTACTCGCCTTGGCTACTCCGGCAAAAGACATCCGTTTTGTTACGCACAAGGATGTCGATGATGAAGATGTGGAGCGGGCCATAGCTGTTATCCGAGAGATCCTCCTCTAACGCCTAGTCGGTTTCAGAGATGGAATCGGCAATGAGCTCTGCGATATCCCAGATCTGGAAGTCGTTCTCCAGCGCTTTGTCTTTGATTGCATCATTGAACATGGTGACGCAGAACGGACAGGCTGTGGCCACTCCTTCGCATCTGGCTGCGAGGGCATCTTCAAGACGTTCGATGTTGATTCTCTTCCCTATTTTCTCATCCATCCACATCCACCCGCCGCCTGCACCACAGCACAAGGAATCGGCCCTGTTGCGCTTCATCTCTCGAACATCCATATGGGGTAGGGACCGGAGAATGTTTCTCGGTGGCTCGAATATATCACTGTACCTTCCGAGATAGCAGGGATCATGATAGGTGATCGTCTTGATCCGGCTCTCTGTGAGTTTCAGTTGGCCCTTTTTCAGGCTCTCCCATAGAAAAGTTGTATGATGGAGGACTTCACCGGAGAAACCCAGTTGGGGATACTCGTTCTTAAAGGTGTTAAAACAGTGAGGACAGCTCGTTAAGATTCTTTTGATATTGTACTTCTGGAATATCTCGATATTGGTCTGAGCGAGGATTTGGTAGAGATACTCGTTACCGACCCGCCGGGCAGGATCCCCACAGCATCCTTCCTCCAACCCCAGTATTGCGAACTTCACACCTAGATGATTCAGGATCTTGATCATAGCCAGGGTAACTTTTTTGTTGCGGTCATCAAAAGACCGGATGCACCCAACGAAGAAGAGGTAATCGATTTCTTTTCCTCCGATCTCTGACAGGATCGGAACGTTCATTTCCCCCACCCAGTCCGCACGCGTATCAAAGCCCAAACCCCATGGATTTGAGTTTTTTTCCAATCCGCGGAAAGCTGTCGTGAGCTCCTCGGGGAACTTACTCTCCATGAGAACTTGATAACGCCTCATGTCTAAGATCTTATCCACATGCTCCACATAAACGGGGCAGTGTTCCATACATGATCGGCAAGTGGTACATGCCCAGAGGACATCCTCGGCGATGACTTTCCCGACAAGGGGAGGGATTTCTGTGTTGTCACTCGTTTGGGCCTTTTGTCTGAGGCGTTGCGGGATTGTAAGATACATGTGATCCTTCAGGTCCTTGATCAGCACTTTTGGGGAGAGGGGTTTTTCTGTGAGATGCGCGGGACAGTAATCTTGGCATCTTCCACATTGTGTGCAGGCATCCAGGTCCATAAGATGTTTCCAAGAAAACTCCTCGATCCTGCTGATCCCGAAGCTCTCAGCCTCCTCATCCTCGAGATCCATGTGACTAACGGCGCCTTTTGGTTCGAGAGAGCGGTAAAGGATGTTCAGGGGCGAAGAGATGAAGTGGAAAAGCTTTGAGAAGGGGATGTAAACGATCGTAGCGAGGACAAGAAAAAAGTGAATCCTGAAAAGCAGGGTTGTTAGCGTGCCTTTGACAGAGTTGTCCATGCCTGTGGCGTTCCACAGGGATGCGATCGTATTTCCGATGGGCGCCCAAGCCTGTTTATCCTTTCCAATGACAGATAGGCGCAAGCCTTCGACAAGAAACCCAGTCAAAATGATACTCAGGAGCAGAAGGAGGACGGCCAGATCATCAGAAGTATTGGATAATCGTGGAGGACGTGTGATATACCGGCGGTAAAGGACCAAAAAGATTGATATAAAGGCGGCAAATCCGATGATATCCAGAAGAAGTGATGCCATATTTGAAAGAGGCAGGGGAAGGGTAAACATGAATTGCACGATAAAAATCACGAGGAGTGGGATGAGAAAGCCAAGAAATATGAAGAGATGGAGAGGTCCCGGATATGGATCTCGCAGAATGGATCGATGAGCGATCCCCTCAGTGAGGAGAGTTTTTAAGCGGTATCCCATCCTATCGGATCGATCGTCTTTAACTCCCGTACGCCAAAGTCGGAAATGCCTGTTTATGCCCCAAAAAAATACAACAAGGACGCAGAGAACAAAGAAAATATCGATCGTTTTAATCATTGCAAAGTTTTGCC
>JBATYS010000068.1:0-3626 GCA_049674205.1 Candidatus Aminicenantaceae bacterium | reverse complement strand
TTCATCCAGAGGGATCGTCGTAGCCCCGATCAATAGTTTATCGCTAAAACCCAGCACTTCTTCTTTTTCATTCACAATGACTTGCATGCCGAATGCGTCTTCGTCGTTCTCTCCGGGCAGGTTTTTGTAGACATGCTCCTGGAGTTTTAGAGCGTTTTCGATGGCATCAAAAAGGGCCAAAACATGGACCTCCTCTTGGGATGTTACTTCCATGCCGGGGAAAACACCAATATTCACTGGTTTGGCAGCCTTCATCACGGCCGGAGAATTTTCTGATGAATTGTGATCACAGATGCCTAAGATATCTAAGCCTTTTTTTTTTGCCGAATCGAGGATTCTCCGGGGTGACATATCCAATTCTGTACAGGGGGAAAGGCAAGTGTGAATATGCAGGTCCGCCTTAAACGGTCTGAGCATAAATTAGTCCTGAGAACTAATCAATTTATATAACTTTCCAGAGACATCAAAGGCCATGTCGTTGCTGCAAAGGATGAGCACGTTTTCTTCCTCTGCTTTCTTTAGGGTGTCTTCATCGGGTTCGCGGTTGTTGACAAGAATAATCCCGGCCAAGTCTTTCAGTTTAGCCACAGCGATAGTGTTTTGGTGGATCTGCAGAGTGATCCAAAGATCGCCTTCTTTGCTGTTGGCGATCACATCGCTGAGCAAGTCACTCGTGTATCCCCCTGTAACTTCCGCATCCAAATTTTTTTGACCTGAGAGAGCGGTTAATTGAAGTTTTTCGATGATTTCTTTAACTTTCATTTTTATTCCTTTTTGTTTTGTGCCTTATCTATGTTAGCCCTGATTGAATGTAATGATACAGATTTATCAAGCAATTCTGAAAGTTCCTTGGAGAGTTTCGCAAATTTTTGAGGAAGATTGAAGATGCAGTCTGTCTGTTTTGCTTCTCCTCTAACGACGTCTTCAGCAAAGGTCAAACATGTGGGAGCCCCGCATACGCCACAGTCGATCTTGGGCAAAGATTCATAGATATCCTCTTTCTTCTTTCTTTTCTTTATGGCTTTGGCTAAGTTTTTATCCAGTGGTTTAATAGGTCTGGGCTCAAACTTCCCATTAATGAAAAAATAATTCTGCTTGTAAAGCTTTCGGACTTCCCGGATGTCTGGGCAGGCTTTTATTTGTTCGTACTCCAAGGTTTCGATCAATTTAAGGATCTTGTTGTGAGAGGTATAAATGTTTTCCACGGTTAATGAGCCTCCGACACACCCCTGGGGACAGGAATAGGCTTCGATAAAGTCAATATTTCTCAGCTTCCCAGTTTCGATGTCGTCAAAGACTTTGATGATTTCTCCCAATCCCGAGACGGCCAAGGCGTTTTTTAATCTTAAGGTCCGGCAGATCCCTCCCACCATGGCCCAACCCATTCCGAGAATGCAGATGTCCTCTAAATCTTTGCGGTAGGTCTCTTTTTTCACATTCTCCAAGGCGGAAAGAAGAGGACCGTAGATATCGGAGATGGAGATGGCTCCATCCAGGTAGGACCTCCCTTTTTCTGCAGGTTGTTTTATGGAGATCATCTTGGCCGGACAAGGAGTGAGATAGAAAATACCGATCTCATTTTCTTTGAGACCGAGTTTTTTTGACTTTTTCTTTTTGAGTTCTCTTGCAGCGACTTCCCTGGGAAGGTCGATGGGGATGAGCTGATCGATGAGAGCGGGATATTTGACCTGGACCAAGCGGACCACAGTAGGGCAAGCGATGGATATCAGAGGCCTGGGTCCTGTGTATTCGCGGAGGTATTCTTGGATGGCAAAGCTGATCTCACCACATGTAAGAGAGAGGTCGAAAGCATCATCGAATCCCAGTTTTTTCAAGCTTCCTATGATTCTTTTTGGCAGGATCTCTTTTCCAAATTGAGCTTGTAGCCCTGGGGAAGGAAGGGCTACCGTATGCTTAAATTTCGCCAGCTCTCCAAAGGGGTCTGTCTGCGGGATGATGGCGTCGTTGGGACAGGCCGTGATACATTCTCCACAATCGATACATTTTTCTTCAATGATTTTGGCCTTCCCATTCCTGACTCTGATGGCCTGAGTGGGACAGATCCTCATACATTTCATCCGGCCGTCACATTTTTCTGTGTCGATCTTGATGGAATGGAAATATTGGCTCATTGGTGTCCTGTTTTATTCAAATAAAATATAATATCTAATGACGTCCCCTCACCAGGGATTGACGTGATCTCGAACCGGTCGGCATTTCTTTTGATGTTGGGAAGCCCCATCCCAGCGCCGAATCCCATCTCCCGCATTTTATCTGTGGCAGTTGAGAATCCCTCCTGCATGGCCTTTTCGATATCATCGATCCCAGGACCGTCATCCTCGAGCTGAAGATGGCATTTTTCCGGAGTGATGTTCAGGATGATCCTTCCGCTGTTCGCATACATAACGACATTCATTTCTGCCTCATACGAAGCAATAGCGGCTCTTCTGATGATCGAGGATTCAATGCCGATCTCTTGGAGAATTTCCTTGATCTTGGTCGAGATGGTGCCTGCTTTACTGAAATCTGTGCAAGAAATTTCGAAGCGTTCAGATAGTACATATTCGGAACTCGCCATAATAGTACTTAGCTAATGCTGACTCCTGGGAGTCCTTTGCTGTAAAGGATGCCACAGGCGATATACATCATATGTTGTGTGGAAAGGAGGGGGATGTCCTTTTCTTTGGCCAGCTCAATCCCTACATAGTCTGGCCTTTTTCCTCGGACGTAGATGATCGCACTAGCCTCGATGATGTCCGCTGTTCTGACGGATTGGCTATTGGAGAGGCCGGTCAGAAGGAGGAGTCCGGGTTGTCCAAAGGCAAGGACATCGCTCATCATATCGGACCCCCCCGCGAATTTTATCTCAAGATCGAGATAGTTTTCACCGTATATGACTTCAGCATCGAGAAATTCTTTGATGTCCCTTAATGTCATTTTAGGAAGACATAGTGTACCTATTCAGGTATCTAGAAGTCAATACCGTATAGGTCCAGAGCATTTCTAAATCCGTGATGAATGCTATCCGAGTGTCCCAATAACGCAACTTGTGTTCATACGATCACGGATTTGGAAATGCTTCCAGGCCCGAATTATGATTCGAAAAATTCTTCCGCGATACTTTGAGCCATCAATGGAACGGCCTTTTTTAGAGGTTCGGATAATCCCGATTGAATTGTATCCGGGATTGTTTTAACTTGACAGACCTTTACAATAACTTCTACCGAACAAAGATCCTTCAGTTCCTTCAGGAGATTTGAGGAAGGGACCTGATGGATAGAAAAATCATCGATTTTTTCAAAGGGAATTTCATCAAGAGAAATATCAAAAATCTCGCCCGGCTCTCTCCCCTTATCAACAGCATCGATAACCACTATAACCTTGGGGCGAACTTCACTTAGAGTGATAGTGAACAGGATTTTTCTTATGCCCGTACCCGTGTCTGCTAAACACACGTTTTCCGGGATGGTGTAGTGTCTCTCCAGATATTCAATGACCTCGGGTCCGAACCCATCGTCACCAAAAAGTATATTCCCAACTCCAGCTATTAGGATCTCTTTTCGACAGTAGATAGGGAATTCTTCCATTACTCACTCAGAGTATTTACCCCACAAACTGAGGGCAAA
>JBATYS010000067.1:0-7791 GCA_049674205.1 Candidatus Aminicenantaceae bacterium | reverse complement strand
GTCCGAAAGGCTTTCCTCTCTGGTTGTTCAGCGTGTAAGTGAGCCCTCCTGCATTTCCTACATCGATCACGAGTTCCTCACGTGCGATAACCTGAAGTTTTCCTCTGGGTAACTTGATGCCTTCGTAGATCAGTTCGCCATCGGCATAAACTTGAATCCATGTTTCGAGATGAAAAGCGATATCCAAATTCAGCTCTTGAATCTCCTCCTCGATTTCCTCTGAAGGCTCAGTTTCGGTGGGTGGCAGGATTACCTCTCTTTGAGGTGTGGTTTCTGTAGGGGGAGGTTGGATCGGAGGAGGGGCTTCTTCACCCCGGAAAATGAAGAAAAGTGCTACTAAGACAGCGATGACAATAGCGCCGAAGGCGGCGATCCGGATCACATTCCGGATATTTATCGGGGAGCTCTTGGAGAAAGTCTTTTCCTCTTCTTTTTCGTTCTTGTCGAGAATTTGGAGGGCGTCGTGGTATTTGTTCAAGACGCTTTCTTCTTCCAATCCCAAGTATTTAGCGTATCCCCGGATGATACCTCTCGTGAAAAATTTTCCTGGGAGGACATCGAATTGGTCTTCTTCTAAGGCCCTGAGGAATCGAATGTTTATTTTTGTGAATTCGGCAATTTCTTTGAGAGAGATTCCCCTCAATTCCCGTTCTCGTTTCAGATCTTGCCCGATAGGTATCATTTTTGAATTTTAAGCCAAGATTTTCTCTATGTCAACTTCCATTAGGTTATCACTCAAAATCCGTTTTGGTGTCGTTCCGATGGATCAGATTATATGATATCAAAAACACGCTCAGTTTCCCCAGCGCGGAAACTTCTCTCGGATCCGGGATTCCCTCACATCTCCCCTTGGGAGATGCACCATGCCCGTCCATCCCTTCTCACGGTTTTTTCCATCACACAATCTGATCACTCAATAACGCTATTGTGAATTCATGACATCACGGATTTGGAAATGTATCTCAGGCTATCTATACTAATCCCATATATAAAAACGACATCCAGACAAACATCAGCCTGATCGCAGTGCAAAAGAATATAAAGACTGTTTCACGATTAACTGTTTTTAAGTATACTCATAAGGAGGAGAGACTTAGTGTTCGATTTTAAAAAGGCTGTTGAAGCACAAAAGCGCTTGTCTTCCAGATTAGACCTTACCTGGGAGGAACGAGAAGTCGAGCTGGTAGCTGGAGCGGACTCCAGCTATGATGAGGAGAAACGAAAAATCGGTGTGGTTGTCGTCGTCTACAAGATGCCCGAATTCGTAATCGTTGAGGTCGCAAAGGAAATGGGTGAAATCCCCATCCCTTATACGCCCGGATTCCTGAATTTCCGAGAGGGGCCTATTTTTTTAAGAGTATTCCGAAAACTTTACAAAAAGCCCGATGTGACACTTCTTGATGGCAATGGAATCGCTCACCCCAGGAAGATGGGGCTTGCATCCCATGTGGGAGTGGTTCTGGATATCAGCACGATCGGATGCGCAAAAAATTCATTTTTTCCTTTTCGATCTCCTGGAGAGGAAAGGGGAGAATACTCGGAACTGGAAAATGCCAGTAACGAGAAAGTCGGATATTGTTTGCGCACCCGTACAGGAGTCAACCCCGTTTTTGTCTCTCCTGGCCATAAAATTGATTTTCAGGTTTCGCGAGAGCTTGTGCTCGAGTATTCCAAATACAGGATCCCTGAACCCCTTCGCATGGCGCACCACCTCGCCTCACAACTTTTTCATGGAATGTAAAGAGTTTTACGTCTTTAAGAAACGTGTGAGAGAGGTAAGACTTCCCAGAAAACAGATAATGCCTCCCTCTGCTATGATCGTGATAGATTGGGAGAACGAGAGATAGCGGAAATTGATCAGCTCGTTCAAAACTCCGAGCCTGGATCCCAAATAGATAGGGATCGAATTTATCAAGAGGAAAAGGAGGAAGAGAGAGACTAATCCCCCAATAATGCCCAGCGTGATTCCTTCAAGGAGGAACGGCACTCTTATAAATGTGTTCGTCGCTCCCACGAGCCGGAGAATTTCAATTTCATCCTTTCTCGCAAAGACGTTCAATTTTATCACATTGGAGATGATGAAAAAGGATGCCAGAACCAGTATTCCTCCAAGGAAAAAACCGACCGCTTTGGCCAGTCGGGAGAATGAATTCACGCGGTCGACCCATTCCTGATTGAATTGGACCTCCTCTACTCCCGGCATGTTTTTGATCCGAGTGATGAGTCCCGATGCCTCTCTGAAAGCGATGGATTTTTCTTTAAATGTCGTTTCAATTGAAGGGGGGAATGGATTGATCTTTATATTTTCGATGATCGCTTGAAGTTCTGGAAACTTTTCTCTGAATTTGTCCACAGCCTGTTCTGCACTCACAAATGTCGTTTCCAGAACAAGCGGAGACCGCTCCAATTCCTCTTCTACGGCTTTGAGTTGTTCTCCTGAGATATCCTTGTCCAAAAAGAAGACAGCTGCCATGTTATTGGAAATTTGTTCGGCCACATGTTCGAGATTGTTAGCGAGTGCAAGAAAGACTCCCACTGTGAGAAAAGTCAAGCAAATGATCGTGATCGAGAAAAAATTGCGCACTCTATACTGCCAGATGTTGTTTGAAGTCTCTGTCAGAAAATGCTTCAGTTTTTGAAAAATTAGAGTGTTTCCTTTCTCAGTAATTTTCCCTTATACAGGAATAGGATTTTTTGACCGAAATTCCGGATGAGCTCTCTGTCATGTGTACAGATGAGAACAGTAGCCCCCTTTTTGTTGATATCCTTGAATAAACTCATAATTTCAAAGGCCAATTCCGTATCAAGATTCCCTGTCGGCTCATCCGCCAAGATGATCTTGGGGCTGTTGACGACCGCCCGTGCGATGGCTACTCGCTGCTGTTCCCCGTAAGAGAGGTGCGCCGGGTATTCCCACATTTTGTTGTGTAGATTGACCATCCTTAGGGAATTAAAGACCCTTCGTCTGATCTCTTTCCTTGGTACCCCCAGCACTTGAAGGACAATAGCCACGTTCTCGAACACTTTTTTGTGAAAGATCAACCGAAAATCCTGAAAGACGATCCCCATATGTCGTCGCAGTTGATAGATCTTGTGGTCGGAGATCTTGAGAATGTTCCTGTTGTCGATGACGATCTGTCCCTCGGTGGGAAAAATCTGGCGATACAAGATCTTGAGTAATGTGGTCTTCCCGGACCCGCTCGGGCCCGTGATGAAACAGAAATCCCCTTTGTCCACACGAAATGTGATATCCGAAAGAGCCCACTGCGCTTTTTGGTATTGCTTCCAGATGTGGTATAGCTCGATCATATCAGACTATTTGATCCGTTCGGCCTGTTTTGGCCCATTTTTGTTTATCGGTGCAGCCGTCATATCAAATTAACAGAATGATTGAAGATTATAACACATCGATTTTCCGTTTCAAAGGCAGGAGAGAGGCTAAATAAAAAGGAACATAAACCAGCCGAAGATGACGGCTCCGATGACCATGATGATAAACAGGGATAGAGCGTATTTGATCCTGGCTTTTCTCTCGCCTCTTCTTATGAGTGCCAGGACGACACAGACAAAGAATGCGTACAAGACCATCGATAGAATGTGGCTTTTCAGTATCATTTCTTTTTCCCCGAGGCGATGTCAAAAGCATCCAAGGCAACGAGATAGTTCAAAAGTCCTGCACCCGCGATGTAAGCAGTCCCGAATTCGAATGTCATAGCCTTTATGTCCCCGAGCCCGATTGTAATGATTTTAGACAAGAAATAGAGAGCTCCGATCCCAAGGTCAGAGAAAAAAGCAAGTATGGTCAGAGGGTTTTCTGTCTGAAAGGAGTAGATCTTCCCTCCTATAAGGAGGCCAAGAGCGGCCATGCAGGAGATACAGAGAAAAAAGACCAAACCCCGACCGTATTTTTTTAAAAAGACGTGGCCCAGGCCTGGAATGAACCAGCCTAAGATTAGACTGAGAATAGCTCTTGTTTTCATTAGAGAAAAATAATAATCGAATACGCTGGAAAATGCAAGGCGAAGTCGTTATAATAGTTTACCGTTCTTACTTTGCGGTAAGAAATCGGACAAGGGAGAAAATAGACAGGAGCAAACATGGACCTATCAAACTTTCAAGATATTTTGAAATTTGCGATTTCCAGGGAAGAGGAAGCCATCGCATCCTATGGAAAAATGAGCGAGTTGACACAATCTCCCGGCTTGACAGAGCTTTTGCTCGAGCTTCAGGAAGAAGAGAAGAAGCATAAGAGTCTTCTCGAAGGAATCACTGATCAGAAGATCGCATCATTTGAGATCAGAGAAGTCCCTGATTTGAAGATCAGTGATTATTTAACGGAAGAAGCCCCAACCGAGGATATGTCCTTCCAGGACCTGCTCATATTTGCAGCCAAGAAGGAACATGAAGCTGTGGAGCTTTATACAAACCTTGAAGAAAATGCCAAAGATGACGAGCTGAAAAAACTGTTCCAGTTTCTCATTCAACAGGAGAAAACGCACAAGCTTAAACTTGAAAAAGAATATGATGATCATGTCCTTGAATGGGATTGATCGTTTCATTGAGGATTGAGTAATCCTTAAAGGAGAATAACGATGGAAAAATGGGAATGTACAGCGTGCGGCTTCATCTATGATCCGGAGAAAGGCGACCCTGATAATGGGATAGCACCGGGGACAGCCTTTGAGGACCTGCCGGATGACTGGGTTTGTCCCCAGTGCGGTGTGGGTAAAGAGTTTTTTCAAAAAATGGCTTAAACCTTCGCAGAAAATCTAAACATATGCGAATTGTCGTTGTCGGGAATGGTATATCTGGTATCATCTTTTCCAAAACTCTGAGGGAACTCGATCAAGATGTGGAAATCGATGTGTTTGCCAAAGAGAAATACCATTATTATCCCCGTCCGAATCTGATCGATTTTCTTGCCGAAAGGATCCCCTTTGAAAGATTGTTTGGCTTTTCTGAAGATTGGTACACAAGCCAAAATATCCGTATCCACCTCTCAAAACCTGTAAAGAAGATCCTCCCCGTGTCCCAAGAGATCGAACTCGATCAAGGGCACAAGGAGAGATACGATAGGCTTATTGTTGCGAACGGATCTATTTCATTTGTGCCTCCCTTCCAGGGAACAGAAAAAAAAGGGATTTTCACGCTCTGGAACCTAGATGATGCTTATAGGATCTTGGAGTACCTGGCCGATCATCCGAATGTTGTGGTGATCGGTGGAGGGCTTCTGGGGCTTGAGATCGCCAGAGCCCTTAGCACAAGGGGCGCACAGGTCGGAGTGGTCGAGTTCTTCGACCGGCTGCTGCCACGACAGCTGGATAAGCAAGGTGCATCCATTCTGCAACACCATATCGAGAGGATGGGCATTAAGGTGAGAGTGGGCACGGTGACCGAGGAGTTTCTGGGACGGGAAGAAGTCCGCAGATTGAGATTCAAGGGGGGGGATGAATGGGAAGCGGACATGGCTTTGGTTGCTGCGGGAGCGAGACCGAACATCTCCATGGTTCAGGAAGCAGGGATGGAAGTGGATCGCGGATTGATCGTCAATGAATATCTTCAGACCAGTGATCCTTTGATTTATGGAGTGGGCGATGCCGTTCAATACAAAGGCAGAGTATACGGGATCATACCAGCTTCGTTCGACCAGGCGCGTTCGGCAGCTCACAACGTCTTCGGTCAGGAAAAAAAGTATTTGGGCACGATCCCTTCGAACACACTCAAAGTCATGGGTGTTCATCTCACTTCTATAGGCATGGTGAATCCAGAGGAGGGAGAGTTCGAAGAGTTCAGAAAAGAGATAAGGGAAGAGGGGATTTACAAAAAGGTCGTCCTTCAGGATGGGATCATAGTCGGAGCGATCTGGATGGGTACTAAAGAGGGTGTGAGCGATATCACGCGTATCATTACAAAAAAGGCCAATGTCAATGAGTGGAAGGAAGCCCTATTGGAAGATGAGTTTGACTTTTCTGTGATATGAAAAAATATGTTCTTTTTGTTCTTGTCTTTTTCTGTGCCAATCTAGTTTCTGCTCAGAATAATCAATTCAACATCAATGGGTATCTTTCGGTGGATTATCTGGATGGTCAGGATGAAAGTGTTTATCCTTATCGAACCTTCCAGAATCCAAAACTGGGGCTCATTTTTTCGGGTTTTCTCGCGGCAAATGTGAATTATGTGGCCGAGGTGGTGCTCCAACAGGATACTCAAGTAGAATTAAATCAAACCCTGTTGGGATTCTCTGCTTCCAATGCTTTCAACTTCAACTTGGGTCTTTATCTCGTTCCGTTTGGCAAATATAACGAAAACAGCCGTGCTTACCAGACATTTCTTATCGAACCGCCCATGAATGTTAAGTACTTTTATCCAGCGATGTGGCGAGACATCGGAGTCCAGGTGTCCGGAACGATCGCCGGGCTGCTCTATTCAGCCTATGTGGGGAACGGCCTTACTGAGGGCGACTGGCTCCATGAGGGTCAGCAGTTTAAGGACAACAACAGAGATAAGGGATTCGGCGGGAGAGTGGCGTGGAATGTCGATCAGAAATTCGAAGTTGGATACTCCTATTACAGAGGGAAATACGACGATGACAACAGCCGAAACTTGGTTCTCCAATGTTTAGATGTTTCCTTTGTCAGTCAGAATTACCAGTTGTTATGTGAGTACACATGGGCTGACAACGAGAACCCCGCAGGTTATGAAAACGGTTCAGGAAAAGGATATTTTGCGCTTTTGACGTTTAATATTCAGGGGCTCTGGCCAGTGGCAAGTTATCAGCATTATGACTTTGAAGATCCTTTTCATGGGGATGGTTTTCTTAACCCGCTGGTTCCCGGACTCGGAATATCCGAGGATAGAGAGCGTTGGGCCTTGGGCGCGGTTTACAACCTTTCCCAAACGGCCTTTTTCAAGCTAGAATATCAGTTTAACCGAGAGAAAAGCTTCGATAAAAAAAATGACATGCTCTTGGTTCAGATTGCTGTGAGTTTTTGAGCTTGTGAATCTGTTTGACTTCTGATAGAATTCGGGATTCACTGGTTTTTCTTGACAAATTTCAGGTGCCTTTTGAGGGATATTTATGGCGAATTGTGTTGTTCTTGGCATGCAGTGGGGCGATGAAGGCAAGGGGAAAATCGTTGACCTTTTCACTCCATCTTTTGATGTCGTCTCCCGATCCCAGGGAGGACATAACGCCGGGCACACGGTTTATGTGAACGGCAAAAAAATTGTCCTCCATCTCATCCCATCAGGAATCCTCCACCCGGATAAGCTCTGCATGATCGGGAATGGTGTGGTTTTCGACCCGAAATCATTTATTGAAGAGATCGCCGAGCTGCGAGAACTGGGTGTGGACGTGGGCGAAAACATCGTGGTCAGCAAGAATGCCCATTTGATTCTGCCCTATCATTCTGCCTGGGAGAAAGTTTGTGAAGAGAGAATGGGCACAAGAAAGATCGGGACAACGATGAGAGGGATCGGTCCCGCTTATGTGGACAAGATGGCGCGTTGTGGGATCAGGGTCGGCGACCTTCTGAATGAGTCGCTGCTCAAAGAGAAAATTGAGCTGAATGTCGCTGAGAAGAACATTTTTTTGGCTCATTTCGGAGCGCCCTTGATCGATCCGGAGAAAACTTTTGATGAATACGCGGGTTATACCGCTGAAATTGGGAAATACATCAAAGATGTCTCTCTTGTTCTGAATGAACGATTAAAGGCCGGCCAATCAGTGCTTTTTGAAGGTGCTCAGGGAGCACTTCTGGATATCGATCACGGTACGTATCCTTATGTGAC
>JBATYS010000066.1:0-2749 GCA_049674205.1 Candidatus Aminicenantaceae bacterium | reverse complement strand
GCTCTGTCCATCCCTTTTGTCTATAGCGATGAAGTGTGGCAGGGATCGAATACCAGGTCGCATCCCATCTTATGTTCGAGGGCAAAATCGACTTGGGGCTGGATATTGTTAGGGTGTGCCGTGATCGGTACGATGGGACCATCCGGAATCCCTTTGACGAATATGAGTGCGGACACTGGTACGCGCGGGCTCTCTCGAGTTATGGGCTTATTCAAGGGCTCACGGGTATCCGTTATGATGCCGTTGAAAAGACACTCTATATCGATTCAAAAATCGGCAATAATTTCCGCTCTTTTCTTGCAACTTCCAGTGGTTTTGGCACTGTCGGCTTAAAAAAAGGAAAACCATTCGTTGAAGTGAAGATGGGAAGTCTAGATGTGGAACACGTTCTGGTTTCGGGAAAAGCAATGACTTTATAACTCCTATTCTGTTAATATATACCAATATTCGAACAGCAAATAAAGTTAACACAATATTTAAATCAGCAAGATAAACGGAGAGGCCTATGAATCTGAGATTGTCAGGAATAGCATGGACACTCTTTCCATTAATCCTAGTTACAGGACTGATCTTTTACCTGGCATCACAATCAGCACAGCAATCAGGTGATTCAAAGCTCCAGAAAGGGATGGCCTTTCCCACTTGGGACGCTGTGCAGTATGGTACGGCCTCATCGGATGAATCACTGCGAATTCTGGCTGAGACAACCTGTACTGAATGGGTCCAACTTGTGCCCACCTGGTATCAAAACGATCGATTCTCCAACAGGATGTTTCCCGATTATGACGGTCAGACCGCCAGTATGGAAAGCCTGAAGCATGCAATCCAAATGTCTCACTTATTAGGCCTGGAGGTTATGCTCAAACCGCATGTTGATGCCTTGAGCGGAGATTGGCGTGGTACGTTCCAGCCTGAAGATCCGGAAATTTGGTTTGACAACTATATAGACATGATGATGACTTTCGCAAAGATCGCCAAGAACGAAGGTGTGGAGATCCTCTCCATCGGCTGCGAATTCGTTGAGCTAACCACAGCAGAACATTCTCCGGGCTGGAGAAAACTCATCCGAGGTATTAGAAGTATCTATGCCAGACCACTTGTTTATGCGGCAAATTGGGGGAGGGAGGCTCTTCAGGTTGAATTCTGGGATGACCTTGATTTTATCGGGATCGATGCCTATTTTGAGCTGACGAATAAAATTGATCCCTCAATGGACGAACTTTTAACTGCCTGGGCCCCCTATCTTGTTCAGCTCGAGTCGATCTACCAGACTTGGCAAAAGCCAGTACTTTTGACTGAGATTGGATACAGAAGCATCGATGGCGCAAACATGAGGCCTTGGGACTGGGAAAATCCTGGGGATCTCGACCTCACAGAACAGGACCTGTGTTACCAGGCTGTCATTCGAGCGTTTGGAGAGAAATCTTGGTTTGATGGAATTTACTGGTGGAACTGGGAGCCAAATCCTTCTTTAGGGGGACCCACCGATAAAGGATATACTCCTTTTGGAAAGCCTGCCGAGATGGTTTTAAAAAGATGGTACTGCGGAGAGGACCTGGGCAAGAAAAGCCGATCTCGTCGATGACAGGTCAAATCCCCATGAATAGCGCACGACTGGCATCGTTGGATGTTTTCCGTGGCATGACCATTGCACTTATGATCCTGGTCAACAATCCGGGGAGCTTGAAATATGTTTACGCCCCTCTGCGTCATGCCAAGTGGCATGGATGGACGCCCACAGACCTGGTCTTTCCATTCTTCTTGTTCATCGTTGGGGTTTCGCTATCTTTTTCATTGTCGAGAAGGAATACACAAGGTGCCGGAAGCTTTCAGCTTTATTTCAAGATCTTCCAAAGATCTGTGATCCTGTTTGCGTTAGGACTGCTCCTCCGCCTGATTCCATATTTCGATTTTTCGACACTCAGGATCCCCGGGATCCTCCAGCGCATTGCCATTTGTTATCTCCTCGCGTCTTTGATATTTCTGAAGACGGGTACAAAGGCCCGGATCCTCATCTCTGCAGGTTGTCTTGTGGCCTACTGGCTTATCCTAAAGTTTATCCCAGTGCCTGGATTCGGTGCGGGTGTTCTTGAATTAGAGGGAAATCTCTGTGGATATATCGATACTCAGCTCCTTTCCGGCCACTTGTACACGCCGAATTTCGACCCGGAGGGGATATTGAGCACACTCCCAGCGCTGGTCACAATCCTGCTGGGGACTCTGGCCGGGGATTGGCTGCGATTTTCCCGGTCAAAGCGTCTGAAAACATTTGGCCTTTTCTCTGCCGGAATCGTACTGATTGTCCTGGGTCTCTGGCTCCACCGTTTTTTCCCGATCAATAAACAGCTCTGGACTAGCACATATGTGCTTTTTACGGCGGGTGCCGCTTTGCTGGTTCTTGGCCTCTGTTATGCGATCGTTGATGGCCTGGGCATCAAAAAGTGGGCCTATCCTTTTCTCGTGTTCGGCACGAACGCGATCACTGTCTATGTGGGATCTTCACTAATGGCAAAAATGCTGGGCATTGTGAAGGTCTCCTCTGGAGTCAAAGCCATTCCTCTAAAAACATATATCTACGAATTGCTGCTCAGGCCGGTTGCAGGGGATTTTATCGGCTCTCTTCTCTTTCCGCTGTTGCTGCTCGCATTCTGGTTCTTCATCCTATGGCCTATGTACAATAAAAGGATTTTTATAAAGATATAGTGTGAATAATTCAGGTGCAAGATGGATTTGATCCTATGAGCAATTC
>JBATYS010000065.1:0-2603 GCA_049674205.1 Candidatus Aminicenantaceae bacterium | reverse complement strand
CGTTGCCCCGCATGTGGTGGCCAGATGAGAATCATCTCTTTTATCGAAGAAACTAAGACCATCGACAGGGTCATCCGCCATCTCGAGCTGACCTTTGAAGCCGAACGGCCGCCTCCGCCTCATCAGCAGGAGCTTCTTATGGCAGCCGAGGAAAAAGGGGAGTATTTCTGAGGGCTTTTTTGGTTGTTCTCTGTCTATTGGAGGGCCGAGTCTATCTTAAACTTGACTGTTTGGAGATTTCGGGGAATTTGTGTCGCTTTTTGATTCATTGACCTCGTCGGTTTCGGTGTGATACCCTCATTCTAGGATGTCAATAAGTGGCAATTGGGAAAAATTAAGAGAGATTTGCAGCAAGCCCAAAAACGAAATTCTTATCTTTAACGTTATTTTCAGGGAAAGTTTGTCCCGGGAACTGGCCCGATTCTGGAGTGATCATGTTTAAAGAACTGAAAGAGATAAATACACGCCCGTTACCTTTCCAATTCTTTACGGCTGATGAGTTGTGGACAGATGAGCATACATCAAAACAAATGCTCGAATACCACTTGAATGAGTCAATAGATGTTGCATCTCGAAACAAAAGTTTTATCGAAAAATCCGTGAGATGGATTACCTCTCATTTTAATGTGGATAATAATACAGAAATTGCAGATTTTGGCTGCGGCCCCGGGCTTTACACCAACAGTCTGGCAGAGTGGGGTGCTAAGGTTACCGGAATAGATTTCTCCGAGAATTCGTTGAATTATGCCAAACAGGTAGCTGCGGAAAAAAATCTCAACGTGAATTATGTCTTGATGAACTATCTGGATTTTGAAACAACGAACCGGTTCGATCTTATAATAATGATAATGTGTGATTTTTGCGTGTTGAGTCCTGAGCAGAGAAAAAAAATGCTGTTAAAATTCAAATCTTTATTGAAGCCAGGAGGTTCTCTATTGCTGGATGTGTATTCAATAACCGGGTTTGAACAAAAAGAAGAATCAGCAACCTACGAGTGGAATCAATTGACTGGTTTTTGGTCGCAAGAGGATTATTATTGTTTTGTCAATACATTCAAATACAAGAAAGAGAAAGTGATACTTGATAAGTACACCATAATTGAAGAGTCGAGAAGACGAGTCGTTTACAATTGGCTACAGTATTACAGCGAAAAATCACTGGCGAAAGAGTTAGAAGCAAATGGTTTTGCTATTGAACATTTATTCTCGGATGTTTCAGGCAAGGCCTATACCTCTGACTCAACAGAGATGGCCATCATCGCAAAGACAAAATGAAAAAGTGCCACAAAAAAACTGCACAGATAGGCACTTTGTTAAAAAAATGTGCATGACTTGAATCTTGGGATGATTTCTGGGATATTATTCCGTTATGAAAATCTCGCGAAAATACTATCAAACCAGGGAGTCCCGCAAAGGAATCCCTAAGAAAAAAATAATCCTAATCTTACTTCCTCTCATAATTGTAGGAGGGGGATGGCTTTGGCTGGTCAAATTCGAATCCGAAAAGCCGGTAGTCAGACTACTAAAGGAAACACAATATATCGAACCCGAACTGGGATTCCGCGCGGAAGACGGAAAAAGCGGGTTGGCCGAGATCCATGTCGAAGCCGCCCAATACCAGGAGGCTTTTTCGATCTTCCGAGAAAAATACCCGAGGAAAACCGGTTTCGTTGAGAAACAGCTTCCCATGCGACCGCTTCCTTCCGGCCTCAAGGAGGGTGAAGTTGTTCTCCGGATCACGGCGTGGGACCATTCCTGGAACGGCGGCAACAAAACCGTCCTAGAAAAGAGCATGGCCATCGATGTTCGACCTCCCCGTCCCGCGATCATGGGTGGGCCGCACTACATCAATCAGGGCGGATCGGGATTGATCTTGGTGGCGGCGAATGAGGAAATGCCTGTTGTCGGGCTGGAGGTTGAAGATGACTTTTTTAAGGGATTTCCAGTTACAGAATCCCGACATGTAGTTTATTTTGCACTGCCACGCGGAGCTGACACCGATACGACCATGAGTTTAGTGGCAGAAGATGCTGCAGGGAATCGTGCCCAACTGAGCTTCAGACCTAATGTCCGGGCCCGTTCATTCAGACAGGACAGGATAAATATCACTGATGGTTTTCTGGCTCAGGTCGTTCCCTATTTCAAAGGAAATGATCCTTCTCTCGAGGGTACGGACCTGGAGATCTTCATCAGCATGAATAAGGAGCAGCGCAAGAAAGACGCTGACCGGATTCGAGTCATCTGTAAAGATACAGAGCCGCAACCGCTCTGGTCGGGTGCTTTTCTCCGAATGCCTGGCAAAACCACAGCGTCCTTCGGTGACAGAAGAACCTATTTCTATCAAGGTAGAGAAATAGATCGTCAGACGCATATGGGAATTGATCTGGCTTCACTGACACAGAGTCCTGTCCCGGCGGCGAACCGCGGCAAGGTCGTCTTTGGGGATGCACTGGGAATATACGGAAATTCCGTCATACTGGACCATGGCTGCGGCCTGTTCAGTATGTATGCCCATCTCAGCTTGATCGATGTCGCAGCCGGCACGGTTGTCGAAAAGGGAGATATTCTCGGAAGGACAGGTTCCACCGGCATGGCCGGGGGCGA
>JBATYS010000064.1:0-4504 GCA_049674205.1 Candidatus Aminicenantaceae bacterium | reverse complement strand
AGAAACCGCAGTTCCCCATAGAGAGACCCTCAGGGATCTGACGACCCCACAAAAACTTCAACAGGAATCGTCATCAACTCTCAGGCATCCTGTTGAAAAACCGAAAAGAGAGAAGACCCCTCCGAGCGAGAAAAAAGCTGTTATACAAAAAACACAGAAATCCCCAGAGAGCAGCTCGTCGAAAACATCCGAAGGTGTAGATTCAAAAACAGGAAGCGGAGCAGGCACTGGAGTGAGGATCGGTATCGGCAGCGGCCCTGGAGGTGGCGGCGGCTTTGGTTCGGAATTGTCTTCCCAGATCGGACTCTCTAATTTCCCGTACACCTATTATCTTCAGACGATTCACGGTAAGATATCTGGCAACTGGTATACATCCCAGATCAGCCCAGGGGTCACCGGAGATTTTCACACAACGGTCTACTTCAAAATCTTCAGAAACGGAGAGATCTCCTCCCTCGAGATTCGGGAACGAAGTGGGATACGCTCCCTCGACCTTTCTGCACTCAGGGCCATCCAATCTTCGGCTCCATTTCCTCCCTTACCCAATGATTATGAAGAAGATTTTTTAGGCATTCATCTGATATTCGAGCATAACAAATGAATAATAAGACAAAGAAAAAAGTCGTCTTGACATGTGTTATTTTTTGGGTTTGCACTGTAACCCTCTTTTCCCAACAAGATGTGGTGATGAGCATCAAGGGGGGCATTCCTGCCGTTCCCATAGCAATCCCCGATTTCATCGTGAACGGCTCTACGCCCGAAGTTAAGTCTTTTGCAGAGAAAGCCCGGGAGATCATCACAGACAACCTTAAATACAGTCGAGTTTTCAACACGCTCCCCAACAGCTACTACAGCTATATCCGGCCGCTGGACCCTCAAAAGATATTCTACAAGGATTGGGAGTCCATCCAAGCAAAACTTCTGTTTGTAGGAGAGGTCTCGGAGGGAGAAGAGGGCAACATCCTATTCGAAGGAAAACTCTTCGATGTCAAATCGGAAAAATTTATTTTCGGGAAGAGATACCAATCTGAAACGAACCTCATCCGCTTGGTTGCCCATAGAATGTCTGATGAGATCATGAGAATGCTCGGCCATCCTCTCATTTTCACTTCTAAAATCGTATTCATCTCCAACAGAGATGGCAACGACGAGCTTTATATGATGGACTATGACGGCTACAATCAAACACGTATCACTTACAACACCATCAAAGATTACATGCCTGCATGGTCTGCGGACGGAAAAAGTGTCGCCTACACCTCTTACCGCCAGAGCAGAGCGGGCCTGTATATCCTGAATATCTACGAAGGAAAACAGATAAATGTCCAGAGCGAGGGAACGAATTTTGGCGTGGCCTTTTCTCCGGATGGGAAAAAACTGGCCTTCTGCTCGACTCTTGAAGAGGGGAACTCCGAGATATACGTAGCAAACAGCGATGGCTCAAATATCAAAAGACTGACTTTTAACAAAGCCATCGACACCGCCCCCTCATGGTCTCCGACTAGTCGAGAGATCGCTTTCACCTCGGACAGAGGGGGGACTCCGCAGATCTATATCATGGATGCCGAGGGGTCAAACATCCGAAGAGTCAGTTTCGGGGGGAGTTATTTCGATGGGCCCGCATGGTCTCCAGCCGGAGATATGATCACATATGTGTCCAGAGTTGACCTCTTTTTCGATATTTACGTCCTCAATTTAAGAACAAACCAGACTATTAAACTCACAGAGAGCAATGCAAGGAACGAATCTCCGACCTGGTCTCCTGACGGGCGGCACATCATCTATTCCTCAAACCGTATAGGAACCATCCAGCTTTGCGCGATAGACTATGATGGCGCAAACATGCGCCGTCTTACTTCTAAAGGGGAAAATAAACTCCCGGATTGGTCTCGGTAAGTGGCTCGACACTTCGAATTTCAACAGGGATTCTTTTGAGTTTTGAATAGATGATGTTGACAGGAGAATTTTTAATCGTATACAATTGGGGTTGATTGGATTGCCCTATTAACAAAACAGGAGAGATGGAACAAAACGTGAAGGAGGTCACATGAAAAAAACACTCATCCTTATTCTCGCTTGCTTTCTGGTCTTTGGGTTCCTCATGTCATGCAAAAAAAAGGTGGAGCAGGCCCCCCCGCCACCACCTCAGGTGAAGGAGCAACCCAGAGTCGAAAAAGTCGAAGAACCTCCCGTGGTGAAAGAACCGGAACTCACGGAAGAAGAGATCTTCATGAAAAAATCCCTGGAAGCACTCAACGCTGAAAAACCACTCCAGATGATCCATTTTGATTACGACAAATATTTCATAAGAGATGATGCCAAACCTGTCCTGGAGGCCAACGCAGCATGGCTCAACAAATTCAGTTCAGCCAAACTCCTCATTGAAGGACACTGTGATGAAAGAGGAACAGAGGAGTACAACCTTGCACTTGGAGAGAAAAGAGCCAAGAGCACAATGGATTATCTCTCTTCCCTTGGCATCTCTTCTGACAGACTCAAGATCATCTCTTACGGCAAGAGCCAACCGCTCGATATGGGAGATAACGAGATGGCATGGCAAAGGAATAGACGCGCACAATTCACGATCATCGCTAAATAATTCATGGGGAAAAAACTCTCTTTCGGACTCATTCTGCTTCTTGGTATTTCCCTAGCAATCAGCGGAAGCCAGAACAAGAGCGAAAAGGCTTATGAACTCATCTACAAAGATGTGCAGCAGCTCAATCAACAAGTCCTTGCCCTGGACAAAAAGATCGAACAGAACGCAGAGGAGATCAAGGGCATACGGGATCAACTGAAGGAGCTTCTCGACCTGACTCGACAGTTCCAGTCAACCCAGGCAAGTGCCAGAGAAGAACAGAGAAGGCTCCCTGCACAGTACCAGATCCTGCTCGAGAAAGTAGAGAACATAAACACGCAGCTTGCCCAATTCTCCGAAGACTTGATCGAGATCAAAAGAATTGCTCTTCCGCTAGCCGAGCAGGTCACAGAAGGGGAGGATTCCGAGGGAATCCATACCGAGTCTGCCCCAACACAAGAGCATGGAGATACCAGCGACCAGCCCTCCGAAGGGGAGGCACCGCCTTCGATCTCTCCAAACCTCTCACCGAACGAAGTGTACAATATGGCCAGGTCCGATTATTTGAAGGGAAATTTTGAATTGGCTATCGAAGGCTTCACTATCTACAAGTCCCAATTTTCTGAAAGCCCTCTCGCCGACGATGCTCTCTACTGGATCGGAGAATGTTACTTCAGCCAAGAGAAATATAATGAAGCCGTCGAACATTTCAACGAATTGATACTCAACTACCCCAACGGGGATAAGATTCCAGCCGCATACCTCAAAAAAGGAATAAGCCTCGCAGAGCAGGGAAAAAAAGAAGAAGCGTTTTCTGTGTTCAAGCTCTTGATCACAAAATTTCCCCTCGAAGAGGAAACCAAGATCGCTCAACAGAAAATTAGAGAACTGGAAACAAACAATGAGAGACATCAACAGCCTTAATAAAGTCATTTTAATCGGTCGCCTTGGCAGAAACCCAGAGCTGCGGTACATCCCTCAAACGGAAAGGGCCGTCGCCAATTTCAACCTGGCCACAAACGAGAAGTATTTTAATCCCAACACCAATGAGAGTGACATTCGGGCAGAATGGCATCGTATTGTGGCCTGGGGAAAACTGGCCGAATTCTGTGAAAAATATCTGACTCAGGGAAAACAAGTCTTGATCGAAGGAAAATTGCGAACCCGCAATTGGCAAGACAGGGACGGGAATAAAAAATTCACGACCGAAGTTCATGCTCAAAATATCGTCCTCCTCGGCAAGAAAGATGACACCTCGGATGAGGGGTCATTTACTTCCCAGGCTTCGCCGTCGGAATTTCCTGAAGGGGATCAAAGCCCATCCATTGAGGAGAGCGGCGAAGACGACGAAGTTCCCTTCTGACCCTTACACAGGCGCACTCTGAGTTCCTGTGGTCTAGGAAGCCAGGGGGATTTTTCACAAAGCGGATTAATTTTACCTGTTCTGTGATAGACAATATCCCTTGGACCTGTGGCTTCCTTCAAAACCATTGTTGGGAGAAAAGTAAAATAGAGCAGAGGAAGGGCAAACAAGAATGAAAACACACGATAAAAAAAACCAAACCGAAGAAATGGCCCACTTCAAAAAGGACATCGTGGAAGACATCCGACCCTGGGGAAAATTCCGTTCATTCCCCCACCGATCCGCAGGAAGTATTAAGATTATCACTGTCAATCCGGGAGAGACACTTTCTCTCCAGTATCACAAGCGCCGCAGCGAGTTCTGGGTCGTATTGGACAGAGGTTTGGAAGTGACGGTTGGAGATAAAGTCTGGCAGCCAGGGAAAAACGAAGAGATATTTATCCCTGCACAAGCCCATCACCGGATGAAATGTATCGGTGATTCATCGGCGCGCATCATGGAGATCTGGATAGGCGACTCGGACGAATCCGACATCGTCCGGCTCGAAGACAAATACGGCCGCG
>JBATYS010000063.1:0-3179 GCA_049674205.1 Candidatus Aminicenantaceae bacterium | reverse complement strand
GATGGTTTTCCGTCTCCAGATCCAGCTCCAAGTATTTGTGGCGGATCCACCAGTTCAGGTCATCCGTTGTGGTCACATCGGGAGTAATAACTCTGTTCGAATAGGCTTCGGCGATCACTTCATTGGCTACTCTCTGCACGTGGCTGTACACACTGATCATCTCGGGACTCATGGTCTCCAACCATCGGACACCCAGAGTCCAGGAATTTATGGATCTCGCCGCATACTCTTCCCCAAGAGCTTTCAACATGTCTTCGTTATTGTGCAAGCCGATGGCGATTTTTTTGGGGTTCCGCTCCGCCACAAGTTTTGTGATATGAGCATAATCCTTGGGCTCCACATATTCGATCTTTTTACCGGTGTCATAAAACATCATGAACCTTGGGACTCGTTGAGAACGAGGTGATACATGTTGGCTTGGATAGGTCATCCCTTCATGGTTGGCAGGCAACAGTAAAGTATAAACAGGTCCTTCGTTGTTGTAATACAAATCGGCTTCATTGTTCCGGACGATCCACATGTCGACTCCCTGCTCGTGCATCACCATTGGAAGAACATGCTTTTTCTTCCAGTCCCACCACTTCTGCATCAGCTTGACACGCTCCCGCATCGGCATAATGTTCTTGCTGTCTTCGATAGGAATGATCTGCGCCCATACTTTTGCAGTCAAACCTATCATAACGATGAGTAATAAACATACAGTAAAAGATTGTTTGAATTTCATTATTTCACTCTCCTTTTATTCTCTTCACTCCCCGCAAAAAACCTGTCATTTAATCAAGTACCATTTTGTCTGCCGCCCGCCGAGATATTCGATCCCATTTTCGCTGAAAGCCACGGTCTGTTCGAGCACAACCCGGATGTCTTGGCCTCCCCATTCCGCGATCGATGTCTTTGTGTCCAGTTCCATAGCATAGACAGTGTTTAAGTACACAGGGTACTCACCCCGCCGTGTGGGTTCTTCAGACCCTTCGCGTCCTAGACCCGGGCCTGCCCCATACCGTACATTCTCATAGAATCCACCGTTCAATTCATACCGCATGATAAAAAGCGGGATCGGATGACTGTATATGGACGGCCTCAGATCCTCAGCTTTGGCAATTCTCAGGGCGGACAACCAGATATCATTTCCAGAGCGACCATCCTTAAATTCTGCTGCAAAGAGGTCTTGCAGTCTGTTCGTCCTAGCCATGGCTTTCTTTAATCCCTCGGGAGCGTCAGTCTCGCCTTTGCGCAAAACATATGCAACTTGCTGCGTATCGGTTCCTAGCCCCAGGTAGTTGATCCCGGTGTCGCAGCTGATGATATCGCCCCGCCTGATGACTGTGTTATAGCCATTCCTGGGAGGAATATCGACCCGGAAATGTTCGTCGGATTCTGCGTACTTTTTCCTATCCTCGAAACTCCTCTGCATTGTGATGGTCGGATGATCGCTGGTGAGGAGCCCAAGGTCTCTGTATCTCTGCCTGATCCACCAGTTCAGCTCGTCTGTAGTGGTGACGTCTGGGATCACAACTCTATTCGAGTACGCTTCTGCAATGACATCGTGGGCGATGCGTGTGACATAATGGAAGACACTGATCTCCTCAGGGCTTCTTTTTTCCAGAAATCCGATCGTGAGATTCCTCGAAGAGATGAACTTCGATGCCATAGTCTCACCCAAAGTCTGCTCCAGTTGTTCTTTATTCTGGTCGTTCACACCGATTTTTTTGGGAGTCCGTGCGCTTACGATCTTACTCAAGCTGTCTCTCTCTCCGAATATCAGCTCAACACCATCCTTTTCGCCCTTGTCATAAAAAACAAGGTAATGCGGTTCTTCGGGCACCAATCCCTCTTTATCTCCGGGTATCAATGAGAGATAGATCACACCTTCGTTCCGTCCGACAATCCACATATCCACGTCTTCCCGTCTCATAACTTCCGGAAGGACATGTTTCTGCCTCCATTTGAGCTGTCTCTCCATAAACTTGGCCTGCTCCCAAAGTGGCAATATGTTGTTGGTATCCCCTGAAGGTTCGATACTGTAGTCCTGCGCCTTCAATCCACATAAAATGACTGCGGATAGGACTAGCATCACAAATGTCATTTTGATTTTCATAAAATCATTCCTTCCTGCAACATGCGTTTTTTATATTAGACCCTTCCAGTCAATTTTGTCCACCTTTTTTCGCCGAAACACTTCATATTTTCATAGAATTGGAAAAAATGTTTAAATATTCGATATTCACTCCTATTTTTTTATCTTGTTTAACTTTTCAGGATTTACTATTCTTAAGGATGCCTATCTGAAGCATATCCCACTCTCAAATAAGGAGATTTCTTAGATGGACAAAGATGAACTTCAAATCAAAGTTTCAACCACGAGCCACCGGGCAGGGAAAATAAAATTGAACCGCCGTCAATTCATGAAGTTAGGAGCGGCGGCGACAGCATCCGGAGCACTGATTAGCGCAACAGGACATGCCGATCCCAGCATAAAAGCTGCCGCAAACAGTGCCCCATTTTCTGTATCTCTGGATCTTAAAGACAATCCTCTGCGAATCATAGACAAATGCAAACGCATGCCACAAAAAAACACGATCTTTGCGCGACAACTCTGGGATTTTGAGTTTCTCCAGAGAATCGAATCCTCCATCGACCGATCTCGGCAGGAGGAATATCAGGACGCCAAAGGATGGACTCAACTTGATGAAGCTCTGGACGAGGCAGCATGGTCGGTGGACCATAAATTCGCATCAGGAAGCGAAAACGGCCAGCCCCATTCAATGGCCTATGCCTGGAATGAACCTGCACGAAGGAGAAAAGTAACTTTTTTAGATGCTGCAGATGCGAGTAAGAAAATCAAAAAAGCGGCCCGATATCTTGGAGCTAGCCTTGTGGGCATCACGGCTTATAATCCCCTCTGGACCTATTCCGAATTGATCAAAGAAAAATTCGAAGATGAATCCCAACAGGAGGGACCTCCCGAATATGAGATATTCACTCCCGAGTTTCCTTTCGAGCCCAAATCAGCCGTGGTTATGGCCGTTGAGATGGATTACAAAACGATCGCTCTTTCCCCTTCATCACTCGAAGGTGCAGCCACAGGACTGGGGTATTCTCACATGTGTGAGGTCGGATACTCGGTGTCAACGTTTATACGTGCCTTAGGTTACAGGGCTTTTGCTAATGGAAATGAT
>JBATYS010000062.1:0-10991 GCA_049674205.1 Candidatus Aminicenantaceae bacterium | reverse complement strand
GCGTAGAAGACTGGGCACAAGGCACAGACAAAGAATCAACCATGTTATAAAGCTTAAAAATCGCAGTCTTTGATAAATCCTAATGTGCATCTTTTGAGTCTCCCTAGATATGTTTGATTGAAATGTATATAACTATCGTTAAATAGCGTAACATGTCCATAAATGAATAAATAAGTATTCAATCACTTTATTAGTGATCGTTAATATAAATTCAAAATTCCTCTTAGGGGGAAATCAAAGATCTTCAAGTATCATCTTACAGAATTGACCTGCGAGCCAGCCAAATGTCTGCTTGAGTATGAAGTGCGTCCAGCTCGTTTCTAGATCTGCATATTTTTCGACCTCTTTGAAGAATTGGTTGCAGATGACTTCTTCAACACATTTGAGGAAAGTGACTGTTTGCTCCAGCGGCTTATCTGCAAGGGCAATAATTGCTCCGTGAAATGCGCATTTGAGGATATCCCCGATCAGTTCGAACATTCCTTTGATGTCCAATAACAACTCAATTTTCTCTATTGTTTCTATATATGCTTGCCCCCATCCGAACTCACCTATGAGCAATGTGTCTCCGCGCTCAGGATTGATCCGCCACCATTGGTACACAGGTCGACCGTTGACAAGTATTTCTCTCTCGGGTGCTAAAACAACATTACCTTGCGAAAGATCCCTCTGCATCTGGGCAAGAAGGTCGCTTGGGATCTTTGAATTTTCAAAAAAGCTATCCTCAGAAGCTTCCAATGCCTTCCATCCGACTCCCTGCTTTTTCATTTCTTCAAAGAATAACGTGAGATAATCTACTCCATAAGGGGCTAAAAAGAAGGATTCTGCCATAGAATCGTAAATTCCCTGTCTTAATCTAATCTGGAAGGCATTTTCTCCTTTATCGGCAAACACAGCCACTTTGTTTTCGACGATATCGAGTGCATTGATGGCGTCTATCGAACCTGCCTGACCGTCGACAAAGTAGCTGTGAATAGTGAATATGTTGGGGAAATCTATATAATTTTCTGGATGAGGCCGGTAAAGGGCCAACAAGTACATGGGGGTCGGGAACGGCTTGAAAGAACTCACCTTCTCAATGAGTTCCTGTGTCTCTTGCTGGATATCAACTTGAAAGAGAGAGAGAAGGGATTCCCTATTTACCAGGAATTGTGTGTTCGCAAAATTTTGAATGAATTGATCAGACAAATGGCAACAAAGTGGGAGAATTTCGGTCGCACCCAAGAGCACCAGATTCCGTTGGATTTCTGATGTCTCATCAATACCCGGCTCGGATATTTCATCATCTAAGCGAGCCGCAGATCCAATCAAATCGAATAATTGGCGGCGGATATTTTTTGAAGGCTGGTTGGGCGCATAAATTTCGTATTCAATCCACTCAGCAGTGAGAAATGAATTCTTTTCTTCGTCTGATTCGGATCCCCCGCCGCTGAGTGCTCTTTGAAAACCTCCTGCTATACCCGCAGGACTTCTGGTTCTTTTTTTCTTCTTTTTCAATTCTTTTTGGGGATCCCCATAAATATCAAAGCCGAGACTCGTGATCTCATCTTCATCGATCTGTAAAAGAGGGAGCCAATTTTTTTGCTCCAATATCTTCTCTCGCAACGAACTCTCCGGATCTTCTTCACTAAAAACATTCCACTGTTCTGGCCAGTCGGCGGGAATATGGTGCAGAGTGATTCTCTTTCCCAGAACATCCATCGGTTTGAATGTGTAACTCAATATCTCATGCTCTTTGAGACGATTGTCCTTCCATTGTTCGATGACGATTTTAAAGGTGATATTAAAATACAGATCTTCTTCAAGTTCCTCGAGCTGAAATGTCTCACTGGGCTCTGCAATGGCGTCTCCAGGGTTCGCGTCAGGCAACGTGAGATCTAAATCTTTCCACTCGGATTCATCGAGATATTGGACCCACCAGTGGTCTTGAATGGATTTGTAGATTGTGTTGTGAGAAGCGCTGTTTGGTTTTGTGCGGAGTTTCCTTATCCATTTGGAAATTTGATTAAACTCTCTGTCGACCATGCTCTTGAGTCGATCGCGATTTTGTATGTTATCAAGCTCTTTTTTCTTCACTGCTTCCAACAGGTATTCTTTATCCACACCATATTTTGCAGAACACTCATCGATGAGCTCTCTATCGGATTCAGTTAAGTGAGATTCGATTGGCGAAAAGAGATCTCGGGGAAAAGGTTCTTTGTGCTTTATGATGTCTTCGGCTTGCTCAATAGAAAGTCTAACATGAGCCAATCGCGTCTCAAATCCTGCCTCTATTAATGTCTCGTAGAGAAGTATTGACCGGTCTAAGCTATTGCCAAGCTTATCCATCAAGACTCCTTTGTCTCCCCGCAAGACACCTTGGTAGGGCACAAAATAGGTGTTATCACGAACCCACACAAAGAGTTCCTCAGGATTTTCTGTGCCAATTTTTTCCAAAATACTATCTATAGAGAGTATTTTTGTGGAATCTGTCTCAACAGAAGATTCTAACTCATCCAGCAGGTCTTCAATCTTTGCAGAGACTTGATCTAGATCCGTTGGAGGATAATTCCGTTCCCAACTCTCATTTGGATTAATCTGGTTTGTTTGCTCATTATAAGTCTCCTCTGCGGCTTCAGTGTTTTCTGTAATACTTTGTTGGGTGGAGTCATATAATGATTTCTCATTGTTATCCGCTTCGTTAGAGCTAGAGCAGGATAAACAAAAGAAGAGAAATAAATTAAAACATATGCCTAAAAAGAGATATTTACGAGAATGAATAGTCTCAATCATAATTCCTCCTTCGGTGAAGGCTTGGGTTTCTAATCTATATCTGGAAGTTTAAGTGTCGCTTCACTCTTATATCCTCGGAAATAGAGGGAGTCTGGAGAAGATAGACTCTCATAGGCCAGTTCGAACCGAACAAAGGTTTTTGGGGGGACTGTAAAGGGAGCAGGTGGTCTATAGGACAGTGAATCAGTCCTCTCCTCATCCATATAGATTTGTTCCCCGCCAGCGTTCAGTATGAACTGTTGCTGTCCTTGAATTTCAATCCCGCTCGTCGCCAGCGATTGGATCCCCAGATTCAGGATATATCTTCCATTTTCTTTTCTCACTCCGAAGAGTTTAACTTCCATGACATCCCCGTCCTGGTGGGATGCTATCGCTTCAGGAATTTTTTGTGATTTTTCTTTTGTCAGATTGATCTGGAACACGTCGTTTCTTATTCGAACTCCGAGCTGTGATAGACGAGTGGCTGCCGGAACGAGAAAGGCCAACTCCTGGTGTTGGAAGATTTCTGGAGTGAAACGGATCATCCCCTTTTCGGTGGTTGAACCCCCAGCAGCATAATAAAAATAGCCTCCTTCGGTTGTTACCCATGTGTATTCCTCAGGTTCGATCTGAAGAATGTCTTTGACACTCCTTCCTGAAAGACTCTTGCCGCTAATTTGTACAATCGCATATTTCCAGCCATCGGGCACAGTCTTTTCTGCATATTCGTCATAAAAACTAACGGAGTGTGCAGCAACTTCGAGGAGATCGTTTTTAAAAAAGCCAAGAACTTCTCCAGATGGATCTCCTGATCCGCGGGCCGCCTTCAGGTCTCCTTGAACTGGAATCGAAATATGTCCGTAATCGTAATCGAAGAATTGTAAACCAAGGTTTTTGGCACTTTCAGGGACTGAATATACAAAATCAACTTTGCGGATGTCCCCTTTTTTAGGAATGCTAAACGCTTCCTGGATTTTCGTACCTTCAGAAATTTCTTCGGTGATTTTGTCTAAAGAATAGGCGATTCCGTCTGCGAGAAGGTAGGCATGATCAAAAAATTTACCTATCTGATAGACCACATCCATGTCGACATATTCTGTTTTTTTCTTTTCTTTTCGACCTGACAGAGCGCCCACTCCCATAGTCCGGTCGGTCTTTCCTTCGAGTTTATCCTTCTCCACCTTTTGCTTGGGATGGATGTTTTTCCATTGTGTTTTTAGGATAATAAAAACTTTTCCTTCAGGGGCACTTATTCCAGCGAGTTCATTCGCGAATGTTTTTTTTGTGATCTCAACTTGCACTGCTTTGTTATTCGATTTTTCAGATATGATGTCGTCGTTTATTGCGTAACAAAATATCATCAAAAGAAAAAAGACAAAAAAAATGGAAATTATTTGGTTTTTGGCTATGCTCATTTTATCTCCCCAGCTAGACTGTAGTCTCATGATTTTAATATCAACTCAAAAGAATAATGTCAACCTCTTCCCATTCCCGCTAGCCGCGCTCGACATTAAAGTAATCGGAGAATGAACATTGCAGTGGCTGTGGCTGCGACTTGAAGGGTCAGATTATCGAGGCTGTGGAATGTGATGGCTTCGACCAGCGTAGCTATCACAGCTATGCTCAGCGCGGCAATTAAAGTCGTGTTCACTGGGAGATGAAATCCAAAATACAAAACGATGAATGAACCTGTAAGCGAAGCGATTAAAACAGCCAGGCTGCCTTCTAAACTGCGGTAGCACTGTATCCCTGTCAATGTGGGAACTCTGTATTTGTGTTTTCCCCAGCGTGTACCTGCAGGCTCTCCCACCGCATCTCCCCATCCTGTCACGACATATCCGATTACAGCTAATTTGCCAAAAAGGATGTTGCTGAGCATTCCCCCTGCAGCTGTCATCAGAAATGGGATCACGATGTAATATTTTTCGTATGGCGCATCCGTAGGACGGGCAACAGCCCTGAAGAGTGGGTTTTTCTCCCCTTGCACGACAGCTCGTATCACGACTAAACCGATGGCAACGCCAAAGACCTGGACGGCTTGGAATCCTGCCGTGAGCCCGACGATAGCAGCGAGAGTAAAAATGATAAAATGGAACATCTTTCGGGAGTATCCGGTCTTGAGCAAGAATCTGTCTTTGAGAGATCCGGTGAGCCAACCGAAAAGACTCCCTAGGATCAATCCCGCGGGCAAAAATATCATCCACTCATCGAGAGATGGAAATATCCATAGACTTGTAACAAATTCAAGCATCGAACTGAAATATATTCCCGTTTTTTGTGTATTTTAGACCAGGATTGAGCTTATGTGTCGAATTTTGCAATAATGTCCTTATCGTTTCTAAGTCACGATCCCTCAACTGAGTCTGAGTGTCCTTGACCCCCTTATCCGCTTGCCTCCACGTTCTGTAGTCCTCACAGTCTCCCGTTTTGAAGGGAAAGAGAAGAGCATCGATTCCTGAGATAAACAGCGCGATCTTGAATGGTTCAAAAGAGTACTGGCACAGGCTTAGTAGCGCTGTGGTATATATGTGTAAGTTGAGCGCAGGCAAAAACAGGTCGAAAAGGATATCTTTTGCAGAGGTCATGATGTAGAAGTCGCTTTTTGAGGAAAGAGCCACTAATCCGACCTCCCTGACCAAGCAGTTCTGGCAGGGCTTGGGTACAAGATCTTTGCTAATATGGAGGTGATTCTCAAAATAGGCGCAATTGTGGTTGGCGCTTCCCGATATACAGGAAGGTTCCAATGGTTTTGCACAGAAACCAATGCCCACGACAGATCCTTTCCCCCCTGTCCAGTGCGGTTCAGACTCTTTTGGAATAAGCGTAGATCCGGTTGAGGGATTCCTGGAGCTGAATTGGCCGTATTTCTGGACTCCCCTTAGTGTCTTCATGGGGTGGGGGACAATGACTTTTAGAAGAAATGTTTTGCCGTACTCTTTAAAGACACTGCGAAGACAAAAACTCCACAACGATAGGTTGAAAAATGGTGAGCGGCCACGCCATACTTGGGACATAATCGAATCGTTCCTTATCTAATCTATCATGCTATAGACTGAGGATTCAATAACATATCCAAATTCGTGTTGTTGTCATTCCGAGTGATCAGATTACATGATATCAAAAACGAAATTCCGCCTCAGTTTCCCCAGCGTGGAAACTTCGCTCGGATCCGGGCTTCCCTCACATCTCCCTATGGGAGATGTACCATGCCCGTCCAGCCCTTCTCACGGTTTTTTCCATCACACAATCTGATCACACAATAACGCTATTGAGCATTCATGGGATCACAGACTTGGGAATGTAAACTTCTCTAAAGGAATGATTGACCGATTTTCTCGAGTGTGTTATTTTAAATTTTTATATTATCTCGGGATAATTAAAGAGTAAAGAGATAAGCTGTTTCTGATTTAGAGGAACACGCTTAATACTTTTTATTGGCATTTATCTGAGGAGGATACCCATGCCGGGCCCCATAGACCACAACAAACTCTACAGGTTACCCTGGAACTATGCGGATAATGGGATCTCTTGGTTGGAGCCGACAACTGCCTGCAATATGCAATGCGAAGGATGCTACAGGGACACCTCGAAAGCAGCACACAAAACGCTGGAGGAGATTAGATCCGACCTGGAAGTGTTCAAGAGTTTAAGAAGGAGTGACTGCATGAGTATTTGTGGCGGGGATCCTCTCGTTCATCCGGAGATCGTAGAGATCGTGAGGATGAGCAAAGAGATGGGCTGGAAGCCCATTCTCAATACAAACGGCTTAGCTCTGACCAAAAAGCGCTTGGAAGCCCTGAAGGACGCAGGTGTATTCGGTTTTACGTTTCACATCGATACTTCTCAAAAACGACCGAAAGTCGACCCAAAATCCGAGATAGACCTCAATGACCTTCGGCTCCATTATGCCCAGATGCTGGCCGATGCCGGTGGAATCGCCTGCTCATTCAATTCGACCGTTTCTGATAAAACGATCGGCGATACACCAGAAATGGTTCGATGGGCTCAAAAATATCCGGATATCGTCCATACAATGGTGTTCATCATATTCCGTTCACCAGACTTAGCTGGAGACGAATTCGATGTGTATGCCAATGGCGACAAATTGGGTTGGGGTTCGACTTACAAGGAAACAGAATGGGGAGGGGAGAAACTCCTCTTCGCTCATGATGTTGCGGCAAAGATCAAAGAAGGCGATACGATGTATGAACCTTCTGCTTATCTGAATGGTACGGCTGATCCCAGCTCCCTTAAATGGCTCGTGGCCACAAGAGTTGTTTTTAATGGGAAGGTCCTGGGTTATGTCTCGCCAAGATTTCAGGAGATCGTACAAGATGGCTACCATCTTCTCAAGGGGAGATATCTCTCATATGTGAAGCCAAATTTTGTAAGAAAGGCAAAACTGGGCTCTTTCTTCACCGGGATCGTCGATAGAAAAATGAGACGCATATTTTTCCGCATCTTGGGCCAGATGCTGAAAAATCCACTCAACATTTTCAGAAGGGCCTACTTCCAGTCCCTTGTTGTGATCCAACCTGTCAATATCACCAAAGATGGAAGTCAAGATATGTGTGATGCTTGCCCGGACATCACAGTCCATGATGGCCGTTTGGTTTGGAGCTGCCGACTGGAAGAGCTAAACCTGTTTGGGAGTTTCTTTACATTTGTGCCCAAATCGAAAAAAAACATAAGCTAAGGCACAAGAACAAGTTTCCCCTCCGTTTGACCTGATTGAATGTCTCTATGCGCTTGTGCAACTTCTTCGAAGGGATACGTGGTGATCTTAGGCATGTGGATTTGTCCCTCATTGAGCCAGGAGTTGAGGTCATTCAATACCATATCTCGAAGATCTTTTCTTTTGAACAGAAAAGAGAGATTGAATGTGATGAGGCTTTTGTTTTTTTTGTGCATGTCTATCGGATTGAATTTGGGTGTCCGGAAATAATCCATCATGAGTTTATAGTAATTGGGAATCCCTTTCTTTTTGGGAAACATCGAATGAAAACCATAAGAGATTAATTTGCCTGTAGGTTTGAGGGCTCGATAGCTTCCTTTCAGTGTGGAGATGCCGTTTCCATCCATAACGACATCACATCCTTCTGGAGCATGTGTTTTAACAGCTTTCCACAGGTCTTCTTGGCTCTTGTCGATGACCACATCGGCACCCATGTTTTTGGCCGCCTCGACTTTGTGCGAGCTCCCAACAACGCCGATGGTCCGCCAGCCGGCTTGTCTGCACAATTGCAGGAGAGCACTGCCCACACCCCCGGCAGCCGAATGTACAAGGACAGTCGAGCCGGGAAATATTATTGCGGATAAGTGAAGAGCATAGTAGGCCGTACAATAGATCGTCATGAAGCCACCGGCCTCTTCAAAGGACATATGATCAGGGATGGGAAAGACCCAATCATGTGGAACAGCTACATGTGTCGCATAAGCGTTGAAAAAGGAAGCCCCAAAAACCTTGTCGCCTTCCTTTACTTTTGATACGTCTTTTCCTGTTTTAACAACTACTCCGGAAAAATCGAAACCCGGTGTTACCGGCCATCCGATATATTTTTTTTGCGAGGCGTAAAACCCCATTCTCACGACACAGTCTGCATAGTTAACGCCAATGGCTTTTGTCTCCACCACAACTTGATTGTCTTCTGGACTCGGGTCTGGGAAAGATTCGATTTTAAGCTGGTTGAATCCGCCTGGCCTGTGGATAACGACTTTCCTCATAACAGCACCTCGCTCTATAAATTACCATAAGTCAGGCAAAGAGAAAACAGATTATCATCAGAGGAGATGTTTTCGCTCCAGTCAGATTTTTCACGCCATTCCCTCACCAACCTTCTCGGCCCTGCGGAACTCCGCACGTTTACCCACATACACACTTAATATTTCTTAGCAATATTCTAATCCGCATTATTGATTTTACCGTGCTCACACAGTCCTCGGGGTCGATTCCATCGACTACCCTCGAAGAACGATTCGGGAAGGCTAAATCTTCCGATGTCGCTCAATCCATCACCTCTGATTCTATATAAAGCACATGATGATTTCGTGTGCACATGGAAGCATCTCTAAAACCGTGTTGAATGACGTTCCAATTGCTCGCCAAGCTTGGGGGTTGGCTTGATATCGTCAAGAATCGTGGTAAAATGCAACTGACAAAAAAGATTATTTAAAATATCGATAATCCTTCCAATCATTCAGTTGATTTGGCCACGTTATGAAACACGAAGACACGAAAGACCACATTCCAAAAGTTCTTTTCGTCTGCTACGGGAATACCTGCCGGAGTCCCATGGCAGAGGGTTTGGCCAGGAAGATACTCGGGGATAAAGCCGAAGTGGAAAGTGCGGGCCTTATGCCGATGTTCGAAGGCGCTGCACCGGATGCTGTCGCAATTTTGAATGAAATGTTTGATGTGGATATTTCTCAACATCGGCCCAAAGATGTTTCAGAGTTATCCCTGGGTGAATATGATCGCATCATTGTCCTGGATACCTATGTATACAACACAATGAGCAAACTCATGAAGGACTACTCCGGTAAGCTCGTTCTCTGGGACACGGAAGATCCTTTCGGTCAGAACAGGGAGGTCTATGAGCGAGTGGCCTTATGGCTCAATGCACATCTGCGGGAACATCTAATCCCGCTTTTGTTTGACGGATAAAAAATATATTTCATCCGGATTGTCCAAACCTTATTCTCTGTAAATCAAAAAAGAGATCTTGTAACAGGATACAGGGGGCAACTTACAAAGTACATTCTTTGAATGATCTGCATTTGCAAAATTCTTACTAAGACATATAATACTATTAGAAGGGGGATCCAAATGAAAAGTTCAAAAATACGTGTTTTAGTTCTTTTTTTGATTGTCTTTGCAATCCCAATTTATGGTCTAAGAGCAAGTTCACAATCGGTCAATCAAGAAGAAATAGAAAAGATCTTGGAAGAATGCGCGAATTATTGTGAAAAATTGAATCATCTCGTACTGTATTTTGTGTGTCGCGAGGAAATAACTGAACGAATTGATCACTCTGGGCCTAAGGAAATTGGGCAACTTCCACCAGCCGCTCTTAAAAGAATTCGGAAAAAGGCGCAATTCCCTGTGTTCGAAAAGAGTGTTTATATCTATGATTATCAACTGATACGAAGAGATAACAAAACAAGGGAAAAAAGGATTCTTTTGGAGGAAAATGGTCAAGAGAAGAACGAACAGAACGCTCCGTTGAAAACAAGACGTTTCAAACACATCTATATGGTATTCGGGCCAATTGGCCTTCTTAGTAAATACAACCAGCAATTCTATGATTATAGAATTGTCGAAGAAACCGAGTTCAACGGAGAAGAGGTGTTTATCATTGAAGCTGCTCCCAAATCATATGCTAAACCCGAAAAGCTATCCGGGAAAATCTGGATCAGAAGGAGTGATTTTTGCGTTTTAAAAATAGAATGGAATCAAACATCTGTTGGAAACTACAAAGAAATAGAGAAAATTGCTAGCAAGTTGAATGCAATTCCACAAATTACCCTTATGACCGAATACGACTTTGAAAAGAATAAGATTCGATTTCCCAGTAAATATTCACTTGAAGAGGAATACATGAAACCGGAGGGTGGGAGGTATAAAAAGTCCGAAATAATCGTGCTTTATAAGGACTATAAATTTTTTACTGTAGAAACAGAAGTTAAGCATTAAATTAAAAAAGGTTACGCAGGATAACGACAATCCCCGAAATGGCCGAAGTGATCAGCACTGCCGGCCGAATAAAACCTCTGTCGAGAATTTTTGTGGATCGATATGAAAGGAGAAATCCGAGGAATACTCCCGGTAGCAATACAGCTGTGGCCTTGATCTCTCTGAGCCCAAAGCGTCCGATGATGGTTAAGGCGACTAGAGAAATAAAAGTGCCGAAGATGAATATTCCTGAAAGAGTGCCTCGGATGGTCGGACCTTCGTGTTTTTGGTAAACCAGAGCCATGGGAGGACCTCCGATCGAGGATGTTGTTCCCATAATCCCGGAGGCGACACCAGCGCCAAATATATTCTTGGACGTCAGAGAGAGATGAAAACCGGCGAAGCTGATGCCGATCGCAAAAAGCACCATTACACCGAACATCACAGATACACTTTTTTGCGGGATCGCTAGAAGTATCATGGCGCCAAAGATCGCTCCCACTATCCGTCCGATGACTGCCCAGTGCAGACCTTTGATGTGGATGGCGTGGCGTTCCCGAAGAAAAAT
>JBATYS010000061.1:0-6399 GCA_049674205.1 Candidatus Aminicenantaceae bacterium | reverse complement strand
CCGAAGTTCGTCTGGTCCCACCCCCAGCTCGGCATTGTCCAGCTCTCACCGGCAAAATGGAAGATCTTAGCTGCATCCGCTATAGACCTAGGGTCGAACTTTATCTCCCTGGGATTGATAGTGTACATAAAGTCACACCCTTCTTTATCCACGGGAATATCGATATCGGGATCACTCAGCTCCTCTTGGAGCTCTTCCTTCATCCAATCCAGAGTTTCTAAATAATCCTCTTCGGAGACACCCATCTGATTTCCTGTTTCCCATGTATCGCGGCTGACATTGAAGACACCTTCGGGCACAATTCCCAATTCTGTGAGTATCCCCCTGGCTAAACGTATCAACAGTGCCGTATCCACTCCCATAGGACAATTCATCGTGCAACGTCGGCAGGCACTACATGTGCCAAAAACGATGTTTTTCAAACGATTGAGGTCTTCATCATTCTTAGGTGTGTCCGCATGAACCCACCTGGGAAAGATACGCCCTGTCCAATCCATGTGCCTCTTGAATATCTTCCGGATCTGGTCCGCTTTGTAGGCCGGTGTCATTGTAGGATCATCCGGTCGTGCCAGAACATAGTGGCAGGATTCGGCACACATCCCGCAGTGAACACATCCTACCATTGAGGAGGCAAGCTGTCGGGTTACCCTTTCGCTGAGGAGTTCAAGGAATCTATCTACATTATTTATGTTCGCATCGTAGACTTTGAGTTGTCCTTCGGTGACCGATAAAAGTTTCTTTTCCTTGGCTTCCTCCTGAGATCTGGTCTCTAGGGGGAGGTTGAGGACATCCTCGATGTCTATTTTTATTCGTCTAGAATTCTTGCTCAACGTCCCTCTCCTGCGGTTTTTCTAATTTTGGTTTGACCCACTCCCCTGTGTCCCATGGTCCTTCCGACAAAAAATCGGGTAAAGGGATAGTAGAGATAGTGACCGATCTTGGAGAAAGGGACATAGACGAGGAAAAGGGCAGTTAAAGCAAAGAATAGAATTAGAGGCCACTCGTTCTTTTCGTAAGTGTTTGGGATGGCCCAAACGGCCACAGCGAAATAAATAGTCATTAGAATGAGCGAAAAATAGTCATCTGCGGTGCTGATGAGCCGGACCGCAGGATTAGTGATGCGTCTATAGAACCTCACAACTCCCACTAAAAAAGCCGCCCCGACTACGATTTGAAAAAGGACGACGTAAGCCCTGGATTCAAAGAGTTGGGGCCAATACGGGATGATGAATGTGGCTGTTATGGCGGCGGCAACTCCGAGATGAAAAACAACGAACTGCACATAGAATCCTGGTTTTTTCCTGGTGGATTCCATCGCCCATGGCATGGCGATATTCATCATGGAATACAGGATCCCCGACCTCTCGCTCCCCGCTGCGTAAGTCCTTTCTCTCTGAGATCGGAACCGGAAAAGCCATATCACTCTGATGACATACACAATCGCAAGGAAGGAAAGAGCGATAATTTGAACTTCATTCTCGAGAATATAGAGAAAGTCGCTCATAAGATCTTCCTTATACGGGCTTGTTTATGGTTCTGAATAAATCAAACACATCCATCAGGCTTGGGCAGACCAGCAAGCTTACATGCGCCCTTGGCAGGACCGGATGGAAAGAGCTCAAAGATGTGCTTCAATGAGAATCCCGAGTTTTTACACACTTTCCGGACCATGGGCGCTAAACTTTTCTCTAAATAATAACCTCTAATGTAGTTGATAACCTTCCAGTGTTCTTCAGTCAGTTCATCCAAGCCTTCTTCTGCCTTTGCTAGAGCCAAAGCGACCGCTTCGTTCCATTCGTCTGGGAACTGCATGAATCCATCTTCATTCAGTTCATATGTCTTACCGCCGACATCGAGTTCGGGCATCGATCGCTCCTTCAGATAATTTTAACGCGAGATTATAACATACATCTATTTTCGCGTAAAACGCAAAATTGGATAAAAACTACAAAATAACGAATAAGAGAAACGCTCTTTCTCTGCTTTAATCAGCCTTGGGGGTGAACTCTTCTATGAGCCAAAACTTTATCTCGTCTCGAGACCTTCGGAATTCTCTCAATTTATCTTCTTTGTTGCCATTTGCTTGAGAGGGATCTTTGAAGCCTTTATGGATGATAATTCCTCCAGGGAAAAAGGGACACGACTCCTTGGCAAAATCACAGACAGTGATCACATAATCGAACGGGATGTCCATGAATTCACTCACGCTTTTGGAGCGATGGCAGGAGATGTCTATACCGCTCTCCTCCATAACACGAATTGCGAATGGATTTACGGATGAGGGTTCCGTTCCGGCACTGTGGACCTCATAATATTCTCCAAATAAATCCCGTAATAAACCTTCTGCCATTTGAGAACGCGCGGAATTATGTGTACAGATGAAGAGGATCTTTTTCTTATTATTTATTTTGTGCATCATTCCATAACACTCATAAGATTTATAGATCTCGAATTAGAATTTGAACCAGAGTGTCATGTTCAAGTATAGGTCATCTCCTGGCTTGTCTCCTACGTCAGGCATGCTGTAAAAAACATACTTGATATTGGGAATAATCCACACATTTTTTGCCGCTTGCCAACTCAGAGCTCCAATCATCAGATTTGAAGGAGCATCTGGAGAAAAACGGAGATAAGCAATTGAGCCTGCTTCAGGATTTGCGTCAAACATTTTGTCATAGCGCAATATACATTCCACTTTTTCCGAAACCTTCAGTACAGAAAAAATTGAAAAAAGCTCCAAAGTTTCTTTGGAGCTATCAGATTTAAGATACAGACCCGCATACTGGATTCCGATCCTTCCCCAATCTTTAGCGTAGGAAGCGAATCCCTGAAGCATGTAATCCCTCTTGTCTTCATTTCCTGTTTCATAATCAGCATAAAGTTCAATATACAGCCCTTTAGCGGGCCTAAAGCCGAGTTGAGTATAAATGATTTTTCCTCTGTTCACTTCAGCTTTATTTGCAGAACCATTACCATACATTACATGGTACGATATCGTTTTTCCGCTGTTAAGATTTCCTTTGAGAGCAACTCCAAGATCCCTTGTTGAAGCAAATCTATAGAGATCCGAGGGAGGCTTTTCTAAGGCTCTATAACCCCAAATATCCATGATATTACTGAAAGTCGGAGATGGCTGTATTCCAGCGATCAATTCGTGATCCACTCCACCCAGGTTATAATTCAACCAGGCATCTTTGACATACGGAGTCAGTAACCGAGATTCGAGATACTCTCCAGGAGAATTTAATTCAAACCTAAGACGCATTTTTAAATTATCGGCGAGTTTGTTGTCGTATGTGATGTAAATCCTTCGGAACCAAAATCCGTGGCGGCCTTCGATACTATCATCATGGTGTTTTGGCACGTTGTAGTATTCACTCACCATGTAGCCTTTGAAGGTTCCCTGTGATTGAAGAAGAGTTGGCAGCATTGTAGTAACCAAAACTACCCAAAGAAGGACACTCAATCTTCTCATCACACCTTTTCCTTGATTGTTCTCAACTCTTAAAACACGTCCTCCAGAAAAACGATCTCCAGTTTGGATCATCCTGAATGGACATATGGAACAATCTATTTTAGACTTTCTTGTACAGAAACATCAAACAAAATAAAATTTTTGAAGAAGTTTTTAACTTGCAGAAAGATTTTTCGCCCGGTAAAATACTTTTCTCATTTAGAGATAGGATTTAAGAAGGAAAATTTCAAATTTGTCTTTTCATGGGGAGGTGAATATGCGTATATTTCTCATTCTAATTGTAGTCTTTTTTTTAGGATTGGTATCCCTACCGGCCACATCAAATGATTTTGAAGAGGATATCATTCACACATCTCAAGGCGATCTAAAGATTACCTGCATCGGACATGGGACTTTGATGTTTACGTTTGACGGGAAAATCATCCATGTTGATCCGGTTTTCAGATATGCGGATTACACAAAAATGCCGAAGGCCGACCTCATCCTGGTGACCCATGAACATGGAGATCATCTGGATCATGTCGCCATCCAGGATTTGACAAAGGAAGGAACAGCACTGCTTTGCACGAAAAAATGCATGGATCAGGTAAATATCGAGAGCAGCATCATCATGAAGAATGGAGACACACAGACTGTCCAAGGCATCAAGATCGAAGCCGTGCCGGCTTACAACATCAAACATATGCGAAGCGAAAACGCCCCCTTCCACCCTAAGGGAGAGGGTAATGGTTACATCCTTACCTTCGGTGGCAAACGGGTGTACGTGGCTGGAGACACGGAAAACACACCGGAAATGAAGGCCTTAAAAAATATCGATGTGGCCTTTCTCCCCATGAACCTCCCCTACACCATGACACCGGAAATGGTGGCTGATGCCGCTAGAGCCTTTGAACCGAAAGTGCTTTACCCCTATCACTTCGGAGACACAGATACATCCCAGCTTGTTGAGCTTCTCAAAGATACTCCCGACATCGAAGTACGGATCCGGAATTTGAAATAGCCTTATTTATGAATAATTCAGGAGAAGATGGATTATTCACGAGTCAAGATTGCTGCAAAGGCGAGGCAGTGGCCCACGAAGCTGTAGTGATCTACTGCGAGTGGGCTACAACGAAGGCTTTGTAGTGAGATAGGCTCGCCCGAAGGGTAAAAGATGCTAACAATAAGATCTTGAGTATTCCTTTGTGATATGTTTTTCTAATATATTTGTTAGCAGCTTTTATGAATAATTCATATTAGTTTTTTTTCTCGAGCTTTTCTTTAAGCTCTTTAAGCAGATTTATCACGACATCCTTGGTGTTTTCGCTTTTTGCGCTGCCTTTGATCTTGATCGTGGCAGTTCCTGATTCATCATCAAATTTGGACTCGATGTCGTAGCCCTCGGGAAGGTCCTGTTCGATTTTTTTGACAGCATCGGTAAAGGCTTGTTTTTGAGTTTTTTCGAGCATCATATTGGCAAGAAATGTCGCTTCGCCCTCTTCATTGACGAAGCTCATGAGATGGTCTTTATCTTTGTTGATGGCAATAATATCCACTTCCTCCTCACCTGTGTCTGCTTTATGTTTAAAGGATATTTTGTGGCCATGTTCTACAGCTATGCGATGTGGCTCCTCATGGATGCTCAGAGTGATGTCTTTCACCTTGTTTTCCACTGCTGTGAGTTTTTTCTCCAGCTTTTTGAGCGTTTCCTCCATTTCCTCCAGAGCTTGCTCTTCCTCTTCGGTTTTGGACTCCATTTCTTTTGAGAGCTGCTCGTGGATCTTTTGGAGTTTTTCATGGATATTTTTGAGTTCGGTTTCCTTCACTCGAAGATGTACATCCGGATGTTCTACATGAACGCGGGGAGCTACGACCACGGCCTTATTTTTTCCTCCTTCCTCGCTGACTTTGACGGTTATGTGTTCGGATGGGTTTTCATTTTTTTTTACGAGAACAACCGGAGCTTCGATTTCGATGACCTTATGCCCATCTTTTGTCCTGGTTTTAATCGTGATCACGGATCCTTCCCCCAGATCGATCGCCTGCATTTCTTCATGGAGGATTTGGGCATTGCCTTCTGCCGTCCAATGGCCTTCTTCACTCTTTTTTATGTCAATGACGTTTCCTTCGGAAGTTATGGCGATCTCTTTTCCCAAGGCATCTTTTTTTATGATGATCACAGGTGCTTTGAGTGTGAAGGTTTTTGTCTTTCCCTTATCGGTGATGACCACTTCGACGTCATCCTCTTCTCCCTCATTCATGTGCCATACGAACACATCTTTTGTCTTCTTTTTGTCCTCTTCTTTTTCTGCTTTTTCTGTCTTTTCTTTTTCCTTTTTCTTTTCTTGATCCACTTGGACTGCACCCTCTTGGCTGAGATATTCGGGGATCAATACATCCTCGATACAGGCCTTATCCGAATCGTGACTCGCAGGGGATGGCCTCGCCATGCCCAAAAATGTTATTGTCATAATAACCAACACAGAAAAAAATATTTTTGTTCTCATTTTAACCTCCTTAAGTTCGAATTTTTGTTTGAGAATAGTCAACAGCCTATCATTGAGCTGGGACCTCCCCATGACTCCCAGAACGGCTGCGGGTGGATTCCATGGCATTCGCATGAATCGCTACTCTCCTATTTAGGCCTGTTAACAACAGACAGGTTTAGAAAGTTGCAAATAACTTTTTTCTAATCTGTAGTCTCAATACAAAAGGTGGGGCTTTCTAATATTATTAAATACATCAAGATCAGAATAGAATTTGTTCATAATTTCTGAAACATCGTGATGTTCTTCCAGTTCCTCTCTCACTGTTGAAGTTCCCATGATCTTGTCAAAATATTCGGAGTGGAACAGGAATTGCTCGATATTCATATCCATTATAGCCTGAATGATAAACATTGATGTTTCAAAAGGTTTAAAACGAGTCCTATCCGTCACATGGAT
>JBATYS010000060.1:0-6603 GCA_049674205.1 Candidatus Aminicenantaceae bacterium | reverse complement strand
ACGACTGAAAATATTCCTCTTGGGAAGGCTTCATGTCGACAAGGCCACGGGCCGCTCGGTAAAAATGATGCGTTTTTTCAGGCACGTAGAAACAGCTCAGATCATCACAGAGATGCGGGGGAAGATGTTTCAAAAAACGATGAATTTCCTCAGGGGGACAGAAATATTCTTTCGAGATGATGAAATCATCGTTAAAGCTCCAGTAAGGGATTCCGTTCATGTCGTGATCGCCAAAAATTAGAGGGAAAATCCCAGTGCAGCATCCATCTTGGATTCCCACGATAATGTTCAGCAGGAAGTTGCGGTTCCTATAGAACTGATCCCATATCAGCTTGTTGGCCGTCCAGTCCAAAGTCAGCTCTCCGTTCTTGTAATTCCGGCTCAACTCCATCCAAAATAACCTGGCGTCGTCATAAGAGTTCAAGTTTAGAATTTTCATTTTTCTGTCAATAGTATGTCTTTCGCCTTGTTGAATTTCAGGGCTGTCAGACCGTCTGTTATTATACAGAGATTTAGACAGCTCGTTCCTTCCCTATGGTGGATTGAGAATACGGAGAGTGCCCTGCGGATTGAGGGCAATGAGATGATCCATTTCGGGTCTACGGCCATCGGCCATTGACCCAGTGGGTCAGCTTCTTCTGGATTAGGTCCTGTGTTCATGGCGGGAATGGTTTTAGATCAGCTCACAAAGTGATTCTATTAGAGTGGAAAATCGAATGAAAAGGTGGGAATTGCATCTACATAAATCTCAAGTGGATATTATAATCCAAAAACTGAAATTTGCAAGTCCTAATCTTTATAAAATCTTAGGTCACATGGACCCAAGCTAGTGGACAGATTTTGCCAATTCTCGCTTAATTTGGCTTATGGGTGCTTTGAGGAAAAGTGAGATTTACAGGGGAAAAGTGGCGGGGCCGACGAGACTTGAACTCGCGACCTCTGGCGTGACAGGCCAGCGTTCTAACCAAACTGAACTACGACCCCACCTTGGGGTTCCTATTATAATATTAAAACCTAAATATTTTCAATAGTTTTCCATAAAAATGAAAGCTCTCCTGAATGATCAAAAAACATTTTGATGTTTTCCTATTAAATCTATTGATATTATAATTTTGATAGGATACTATTGAGTACGACTCACAAAGAGACATTAGTAAATGTTGAGTCGTCCTCCTTTTGGCAGATATTAGCCATGGGAAGCCCGGGCCGATGAGCCCGGGCTTCCACTGCCTCTTCCTTTGATTGGATAATAAAATTATTTGTGGATCTATTCCCCGAAGGGACCGTTTTGTAAGCGGGCCCTATAAATAGGTGACAGTCCCCTTTTTTCTTCACCCCTGGAAAAAGGTGACAGTCCCCTATTTACATATTTTCGAGGGCTTCGATTCGTTTTTCGATGGGAGGATGCGTGCTGAACATAACGTTCATCTTCCCCTTGATGTCCTTCAGGGGATTCACGATGTAGAGGTGGGCTGTCGCCTTATTGGCCACTTCCAGCGGTTCCCTATCCGCTGACAGCTTTTTCAGCGCCGATGCTAAACCCGGAGGATAACGCGTGAGGAGCGCTCCGTTGGCATCCGCCAGATATTCCCGTTTCCGCGAAACGGCAAGTTTCAACAGCTGAGCAAAAAGCGGAGAAAGCACGGCCAATACCAGCGCCACCACGATAAGGATGGAGCCCGCATTACCGCCCCGCTTGTCACTGCTTCTCCGTCGTCCTGCACCCCAAAAGAAGCTCCTCAATATCCAATCGCTGAGCAGCACCACCACTCCGACCATAACCACAGAAAGTGTTTGAACCAATACATCATAATTCTTGATGTGAGACATCTCGTGCGCGATCACTCCCTCGAGCTCTGCCCGGTTCAATTTTTCCAGAAGGCCTGTGGTCACAACGATCACCGAATTCTTAGGATTTCGGCCAGTGGCAAAAGCGTTAGGGGCGGTATCGTTGATGATATAACATCGCGGTTTGGGAAGCCCCGCAGCGATGGCCAATCCCTCCACGACATTGTAGAGGTAAGGATATTCTTCCCTGTTTACAGGACGGGCACGGCTAACAGCCAACACGATCTTATCGCTGGCGTAGTAGCTGCCTATTGTCATGATAATGGCGATGATGAACGCCGGGATCACCGCATAAGATCCGAGCTCTGTGATCTGTCCAAAAAACCAGGCAAGGGCAAAAATCAAGCCTAGGAAAAACAAAATGAGGAAGAAGGATTTCCTTTTGTTCCTAGAGATCTGTTCGTACATGTTAGGCTTTGTTGATGTCTTGGCCGTTGCTTAAAAAGATCAACCGGTGTTAGAACTCCACTTTGACAGGCTCTTTGGCTTCAGGCTCTTCTATCTCGAAGTATTCTTTATCTGAGAAGTGGAACATGCTGGCGATGATGCTAGCCGGGAACACCTGCTGTTTGGTGTTGAACTTCATGACTGTGTCATTGTAAAACTGGCGTGCATAGGCAATCTTCCCTTCTGTTCCGGCCAGCTCCTCCTGAAGCATCAGGAAGTTTTGATTGGCCTTGAGGTCGGGATAACTCTCCACAACGGCAAATAGCGATTTCAACGCACCTGAGAGCATGTTCTCTGCCTCTCCCTGTTCTTTGACCGTTTGGGCGTTGATGGCTTTCGACCGAGCTTCTGTCACCATCTGGAAGGTTTCCTTCTCGTGCTTGGCGTATCCCTTGACTGTCTCGACCAAATTAGGGATCAGGTCGTACCTTCTCCGCAGTTGAACATCCACCTGGGCCCAAGCGTTATCCGCTCGATTCCTCAGTGTGATCAAGTTGTTGTAAATACCGATGGCGAAAATAACAACCGCCCCGATTATGATAAGAACCACTAACAAACCACCCATTTTTTTTCTCCTCCATTTTAAAAATTTTATTCATAATAAACATCTTCAAAGCAAAAAAGTCAAACAACTCTTTGATTTAATGATTCTACGCCAGTCACCTTGTTACTTATAATACATTTTTCACTGAAAATTTATTCACCTGAATTATTCATAAAAAATGTCGATACTTTGTTCAATAAAAGCAATATTAACTCGTGAATAATCCAGGTTCAAGAATTGCTTAAGATTTATGTCCGGTCCGGCCGGGGAATGGATCCCACATCCCTAACTTTTTTTCCAGATTTGTGGAGCTTTTGTGTCAAAATATTTCAAACTTAGGAAGTAGTTGACAGAGCCGAATCATGGTGATATATTCTTTTTCCGTCAAATCAAGGGCGGAAGACAAGTTTTTAATACTAAACACATAAAAAGGAGGTCTATTAATGTCTTTAAAAGAAACATTCCAGTCGAAAATCGATCCCATGCGCAACAGGGTCAGATCGATCGTAAAAGAGTACGGCGATCAAAAAATCTCAGACGTCACAGTGGCTCAAGCTTATGGCGGAATGCGCGGCGTGAAATGTATCGTGACCGAAACCTCAGCTCTCGATCCCTTTGAGGGTATTCGTTTTCGCGGTTACAACATTCCACAGCTCAGAGAGAAGCTCCCAAAGGCCCCCGGCGGAGAGGAACCTCTTCCTGAAGGTCTTTTTTATCTGCTTCTTACCGGAGATTTGCCAACTGAGGACGATGTCAAAGAGATCACCGAAGAATGGAAAAAGCGCGGTGTGCTCCCTGGCTATCTCACCAAAATCATGGATGCGATCCCTGATGATACCCATCCCATGACTCAGTTCTCTGCAGCCATCGTTGCTCTTCAAAAAGATTCTGTCTTCTCTCAGCAGTACAGAGAAGGTATCAACAAGATGGAATACTGGGATCCCATGTACGAAGATGTCATGAATCTTCTCGCCAAGCTCCCCAGAATTGCGGCCTACATCTACCGTAAAAGCTACAGAAATGGAGATCACATTCCCGCTGATCCAGACCTGGATTGGGGCGGCAACATGGCTCATATGCTCGGTGTTACCGATGATCCCGCTTTCATCGAACTCATGCGCCTCTATCTCGTACTCCACAGCGACCACGAAGGCGGCAATGTTTCAGCTCATACAACCCACCTCGTCGGCTCTGCACTTTCTGACGCCTACTACTCACTCGCAGCCGGAATGAATGGCCTTGCCGGACCATTGCATGGTTTAGCCAACCAGGAAGTTCTTCGATGGGTTATGAACCTTATGGATGAATTGGGGGGAGTTCCCACAAAAGAAGAGCTTACAAAGTACTGCTGGGATACATTGAATTCAGGTCAGGTTATCCCCGGATACGGCCATGCTGTCCTCCGTCAGACTGATCCCAGGTACGTGGCACAGAGGGATTTCTCCTTGAAGCACCTTCCCGATGATGAGATCTTTAAGGTCGTGAGTGCACTCTATGATGTCGTTCCCCCCATCCTCGAAGAACAGGGAAAAGCCAAAAATCCGTGGCCCAATGTGGATGCACACTCAGGAGTCATCCTCCTCCACTACGGTATGACAGAGTATGATTTCTACACCGTATGTTTTGGGGTTTCTCGAGCGCTCGGTGTCCTTTCATCCCTGATCTGGGATAGAGTCCTGGGTCTTGCAATCGAAAGGCCGAAGACTGTCACCACAGACTGGGTCGAAGAACAAGTTAAAAAGTAAAAGTAGAGATAGTACCAGAACTCGAAAGGAGTAGTGGGATAAACTTCCGCTACTCCTTTTTTTTTAAAAGGCAAACATAAAAAACCTTAATACGTCCATCCAATCGTTGCTTGTGTAGGAAACAGTCGTGTTTGTCTTTCTATTGGCACCGGGGAGCCAAGAAGCGTTTTCCGCTCGCCACTCGTCCTTGAACGTAATTTCCATGGTATACGGAGGAGTGAATGTGAAAGGCTTAAAATCACTCAATCGGTTCAGCGCCTCTGTAGTCTTTTTTTTGATCAGTTCCTGGGCTTTTTCAGGATGAAGCATTCTGGCCGCATTCCCAATACCCTCTTTGACGGCAGCGGTCTCCACTTCACCAAATAGCTCCTTGACCTGTTCACAGATAGCTTTATCTCCCGCAACCAAAGCAACCGGCACACCGAAATTGCCGGCTATGAATGCATTGATCCCCGCCTCGGGCATCTTTTTTCCGTTGAGCGTGACTTCGTACACGGCCGATGAGGACATGGTGTGGTCAAGAGTTGCATCCGGAGTATTCGCCCTGGCATGGTATCCGATAAAAATAACCGCATCAAAAGTTTCATCTATCCCTTCCATCATGCTGAAAGGGCTGTAAGCCCAGTCGCGTATCAAATCGGCTTTGGGATGGAGCAGATCGGGCAGGATATTACGGGCACTTCCATGGGAGTCCCTTACTAGGATCTCTGTCGCTCCTGCCGTCAGTGCCCCTTCAATGGCAGCGTTGGTTTCCTCAGTCATCAGCCGTCGGAAAAGGTCATAGTCCTTTCCGCTGCGGCTCACATCTTCCCAGTGAACGACACCACAAATCCCTTCCATATCCACAGAAATAAATACCTTCAAACTCTTTTGAGCGTGCCCAAATAGAGTCAGTGAAAGCATGAGGAAAAACAGAACGCAAATCTTCTTTTTCATTGTTCTCTCCTTTTTGAAAGTTCGCATATATTATCGCGATCTTGACTCTAGCAAACGGTCCGTTCGGGGAATGGACCCTACATCATCCTGCATCATTCAGACCATTCGGAGAACGGTGCCTACATCGCTCAGCTCGGGGAGCTGACCCTACATCTATTTGAATGAGGCTATTTTGATCAAATCAATGAGCATGCTGAAGCCGGTCTCTTTCCTTCCCGCACCGGGGCCAACGATCGTCACATCACCCAGGGTATCTGTCGTGACAGTGACAGCATTGGTTGCCCCCATGACACTGGCCAGAGGATGGCTGATGTCCACTTCTTCAGGAGCCACAGAGGCTTTGGCAATGCCCCCTTCACTCCAAACCTTACCTATGAGCTTGAACCGCTTTCCCCGGCGCTTGGCCTCTTCGATCGCAGAGGCTGATATCTCTGTGATCCCCTGGCAGGGATAATCAAAAGGATCTGCGATCGATCCGTACACGACCTTTGCCAGTATTGTCACCTTTGCGAGGGCATCCCAACCCAGGACATCCGCTTCCGGAACAGCCTCTGCATATCCAAGCTCCTGAGCCTTTTTTAGTGCATCCTCGTAGGAAAGCCCTTCTTCCATTCGAGTCAGGATATAATTTGTCGTCCCGTTCAAAATCCCTTTAATCTCGGCGATGGTGCTCCCTGCGAGTGTTTCCCTGAGCAAGTTGAGCAGCGGCGTCCCGCTCATCACTGTTCCCTCGAAAAGGAATTGGACACCTTTAGCCTCGGCAATCTGGACAAGATCTTGATAATGGAGAGCCAGAGGACCTTTATTCGTTGTGACCACATGGAGCCCTTTTTCCAGAGCCGCCTTGATATGAGACGTAGCCGGCTCTGCTGTTTTTATGTTAGTGTACGTGGCTTCAAACATCACATCTGCATTAACATCCCTTATCATATCCAGAGCATTCCCCTCATATGTCTTGGCTTCCATATCACACAATATTCTCTCTGATTTCACTAGATCCAGAGCTTCTGTGAGGTCCAATCCTGCTGGGTCCATAACACTCCCCTTCATCTCATCTGAAATACCAACCACTACAGGCTCCAG
>JBATYS010000059.1:0-1884 GCA_049674205.1 Candidatus Aminicenantaceae bacterium | reverse complement strand
CAAAGAGTGCTCTGGCTGCCGCCATCATTGCCTCATCCGAATACCTGTAAGCACACATATAGGCATCGACTTCTGGAAAATGCCTCAAAAAGTAGGGGCTTCCAAAAGAGACCACAACCACACTCTTCGAAAGTTTTACCGCATCTCTTATGAGATGGACATGACTCATTTCAAGGCCTACACTCCCTTTGTTCGCGCGCAAACGGGAAAAGAGAGCAATAACTAAAACATCTGCAGTTCTCGCTTTTTTAAAAGCCGAATCCAGGTAATCCTGCCCGGTTGTTGCCTCTGCATAAAATTCCAATAACTGAGAGCTTCTCTTCTTCATTTCCCTAACAAATGTTCTTCCGGCAAAATATCCTCCCGGATCGCTGCTCAAAGAGAGGACAGCAATACTTTGGTTTTTATTTGACAAAGGGACCACGGCATCTTCGTTCTTCACAAGCGTCATCGATTTTTCAAAAGTGAACTCTGCCTGTCTGAGGTGTGCTCTTGGCGCTATCCTGATATCCAACAACTCAAGATCGACTAACTTCTGTTTGTATAAACCTAGCCTTGCCTTGGCTTCCAGAATTCTCTTCACAGAGAGATCTATCCTTTCTTCTGTTATCGTACCATCTCTCACAGCCTGAACTAAGGCATCGATCACCTCTTTTGGCTTAGGTGGAAGCAGAACCATATCGATCCCCGCTTTAACAGCCCTCAATGCTGCTTCCTCAGGCTCATACAGAGTTGTCACTCCTCCCATGCCCATGGCATCCGTAACGATTATTCCTTTAAAGCCCAGCTCTTCCCTCAATAGACCCGTCAGAATGGGCTTGGAGAGACTCGAAGGAACATTCGGCGTTGGATCGAGTGCCGGCAGGCTAAGATGAGCCGCCATGATAGCCTGGACACCGGCCTCAACGGCGATCTTGAATGGATAGATCTCAACCCTGTCCAGACGTTCTCGATCGGCATTCACCGTTGGGAGTACTGTGTGAGAATCCTCAGTCGTATCTCCATGACCCGGGAAATGTTTTGCTGTAGCAATCAGCCCATTCTCCTGACAGCCCTTTATAAACGGCACAGCCAACCGCCCTACCTGTTCGGGATTTTCCCCAAAGGACCGGACGTTAATGATCGGGTTATCTGGGTTAATGTTCACATCGACCACAGGAGCATAAGTCATATGGATGCCTATGGCTCTGGCTTCAAGGGCTGTGATCTTCCCCATCCGGTAGGCCAACTCTTCTGAATCCGCCGCCCCCAGGGACATCACGGGCGGAAAAAGAGTGGCGCCATCGACCTGGTTTCCCAGGCCTCTCTCAAGGTCAGATGCGATCAAAAGGGGGATTTTTGCCTTCTCTTGCAGAGTATTATTCAAGTGAGCAGTTTCGTACACATCCCCTGCGAAAAGAATAAGGCCTCCGATCTTCTGCTCCACAACAAGCGTTTTGAGGTCATTGACATATTCGCTGTCCATATTCACGAACCGACCGGTGTAACGGCAGGCGATCAACTGTCCGACCTTCTCCTCAAGCGTCATCTTATCCATGGTATTAGCGACCCACTTTGCCTCATCCGATCCAAAAGTCATCCTCGGCTCTAATGCTGGTGCGGGTGTCCTAACGCATTCGAAGGACATCAAAATAATCAAGAAGACAGAAAGACTGATAATAATTCGAGAATATCGCATCATTTATCCAATCTCCTCGTGTTTACACTCATAAAACTTATTAATCGGTCCATTCGGGTAATAGAACCTAGATCATTTAGTCGGGCCTAGCCTCCCACATTCTGAAATCCTGGATTATTCACGGGTTAAGGTTGCTGCAAAGGCGAGGAAGTTGCCCACGAAGCTGTAGTGATCTACTGCGAGTGGGCTACAACGAAGACTTTGTA
>JBATYS010000058.1:0-14847 GCA_049674205.1 Candidatus Aminicenantaceae bacterium | reverse complement strand
ATTCTTCATGACCTATGCCCAAAGGGTGGAAGAACCCGTCCTTGAGAAGAGATTCAACTGGGATTATCCCTCCTACAAAAAAGACGTCCCCATGTTCTGGGACTTTCCCCTAAGAGAAAAGCTTCTCCATGCCCTGAGTCAGTTTCTTGGCTGGGCCTCTAGTGTCGTGAACAGGCCTTTCATCCTGGAATACCGCTCTCATCTATTGTTTCTCGGATACGGCCTCTGGGTAGGATTTGGTGTTTTTGTGGGGTGTGCCGTGCTGAACATCGCCCTCGTGACAGACAACATTCCTGCATCGGCAACTGCATGGATGATCTTTGTCTTTACGGTTGCCTCCCTTGCCGGGAGCAGATTTGTGTCCATGATCGTAACAATAATCTTAGAGCAAAAAACCCTGAAAAAAGCATGGCATCGTGTGGGTTTTGTTTCCTGGGGGGCTTTGCTGGCAGCGATCCTATCAAGCGGTCTGTTCTATCTCCTCACCAAAAAAAACCTGTACTACTGGTTCGACGCCTCCCTAACAGGTTTGATGATCAATCACTTTTTCGGACGGATCGGCTGTCTCTTTTATGGGTGTTGCTATGGCAGGGAAACCCGATCGGATATTCACGTCTACTACACACATCCCCATCTAAAAGCGATAAGAGAAGGGCATGTAAAATCAGGAACACTCTATCCCACACAGATCTACTCTGCTCTTTATGGCTTAATCATTTTTTCCGTGCTCATCTTTATGTGGACAGGAACAAGCATCAGAGTTGGCGTTCCCACATCGATATGTTGCATCCTGTATGGGATGTTTCGGTTTGTCGAAGAATGGTATCGCTACCAGAAGCGGGTTGTTGCCGGGATTCTATCCCCGGCCCAGATCGTATGCATGATTTTGGTCTTGATAGGTGCACTTCACCTAGCGTGGATTCTCCCTGCTTTGAATCCTGGCATCCACTTACCGCTCTTTCGCATCTCTTTTAGGGAGATATTCAACCACATCCACATATGGCTTGTGATCGGGATGGGGCTTTTGACCGCATTCGTATTTAGCTACCACCGCTACGAGATCGGATGTTGGGGAAAATTGGGGAGAACGCAGATCCTTGATCAAGGAGGGGGTCATGAACCTGGAATATAGAAACGGTGATTTGTACTGTCAAAACCGGCTCCTTTCCCAGCTGGCAGATGAGTTTGGAACACCCCTGTATGTCCTGAGCAGTAAAGCCGTTAAAAAATCTGTTAGAGATTTCCATGCTGAGTTCGAGGCCAAAAACGTTCCTGTTAAAATCCACTATTCGGTGAAAACAAATCCTGTTCCAGGTTTTCTGAAGATCTTAAAACAGGAAGGCCTGGGCGTAGAGGTTGTGTTTGATCACGAACTTGAGCTCAGCAGCCGTCTCGGATTCAAGGATAGCGACATTGTAGTCAATGGACCCGCTAAAACCCAAGAATTTCTTGAAAAGCTGAGAGATCGGCAAGTAAAAATGGTGACCATCGAATCGCTGGGAGAGCTCGTGAGAGTCAAAGCAGCTTCGGAAAAATTTTCTAAACCCATAAATGTCGGGTTGAGAGTGTGCCCTGGTTTTTCATTCGCAAGGATGAAACCCACACTCAACAGTAGTGCTAAAGACTCTCCCTATGGCTTTCTTCCCGATTCCCCAGAACTGTGGGATGCGCTGAAAGAAATCGGCCTTTCCAAAAAACTGAGATTCGTGGGATTCCACATGCATTTGGGCTCTGGGATAAGGGATTCACGGCCATACAAAAAGGCTTTTTTAATTCTCGAGGAAATCATCAAAAGGGCTTCACAAAAAGGAATAAAAAGCCAGATCCTCGATATCGGCGGCGGCTTTGGTGTATCCACTGCCCCCTTGCTAACGATCTCACAAATGGCGAAGTCCACCATCTGGAAAAAACACATTGAGCTTCAATCGAACAAAAAATCCTCCTTGTTGAGGGAGGTTGCTGAAGGCCTGGCGCAGCTTCTCGACCGCCTCAAACACTCTGGGAATCCGATTCAAGAGGTGCTTGTAGAGCCGGGCCGGATTCTGTCGGGGCCATCCCAGATACTCATTCTGTCTATCATAGAAGTCATCGAGCGCTTCTATGGCCAGCGGTTTCTCATATGTGATGGAGGAGCTATGAGTCTCTCTCCCCTGTTACTGACAGAGTACCACAAAATCACTCCTCTCAAACTCCAGGATAAAAAACTCGTGAATTACACGATCTTCGGCAATGTGCCCACATCTCTGGACAAGCTCTCCTCATCCCTTCCACTCACTCCAGTGAATCAGGGAGACCGACTGGCCCTCTATGACGCAGGGGCTTATTTTATTCCCATGAATAATAATTTTGCCGGACCTCGACCGGCCATATTCTTGATCGATGGGAGAGACTCTGGTCTCATCCGGAGGAGAGAGACATTCGAAGACCTCTATCAAAGGGATCTTATGTAAGGAATAAAAGATGCCAACTCAGACCAAGACTCCAATTGAAGACGCTGAAAGAGCAGCATCCCAGGTCGATCTTGGATTCAAAACATGGAGTCATCTCAGTCTGAAAACCCGTATAGAAAGTATTCGTAGGCTTCGAAAAGTCATTTCGAAGAACGCCCGAAGGATCGCAGAAGCGATTTCAAAAGAAAACAACCGCCCTGTTATAGAATCTCTTTCCCAAGAGGTCCTTCCTGTCCTTGAGATGGCAAAACATTGTGAGATGCAGTTTCCAAAGTGGCTCGCTCGTCGGAGGCTACCCTACAGACGACCGGGATTTTGGCAAAAAAAGAACACTCTTTTTTATGAGCCGATCGGTCCTGTTGCTATTTTCTCACCCCAGAATTTCCCTTTTTCTCTTGGTATGATGACACTCATTTACTCCATTCTTCCAGGAAATACTGTGCTTCTTAAAACATCCGATAAATCTCGACTAGTCTCCCCTTTAATCGAAGAGATTTTAATAGAAACAGGGCTTATCGCATCAAAAGCGGCAGCCGTGCTGCCCGGAGACGCAAAGACAGGACAATGGCTCATCCAAAATCCCAGTATAAAAAAGATCTTTTTCTTCGGGAAAAGAAAATCAGGAGAAGAAGTGGCCGATCTGTGCCAAAAGAGTTCCAAGCCTTTTGTCTTGGAAATGGGTGGGGGGAGCACTGCCTTTGTATGCGCAGACGCAAATATAGAATTAGCCGCAACAGGATTGGCCTGGAGCAGTTTCTACACACACGGATTGTCTTGTGTATCGACAGAGAAAATATTTGTCGATGAAAGGATCGCTGATAAATTTATCTCCGCATTTAAATTAAAGGTTACGAATTTTCAAAGAGATATGGCAGCATCATGGAAGGAGGGGGTGTGCAATTCTCCAGATGTGTCCCGTCTTAACGGATTAATCGCAAATGCAAAGGCACTAGGTGCGGAGGTATTTCAGGCAGAGATGCCTTTTTTTGAAGAAAAAAGTGGATTTTTCAGGTTCACAGTGATCTATAGTGCCACAAACTCAATGCGTGTGTTTAACGAAGACATATTCGGACCTGTTGTGGCTGTTCAGGCTGTTCTTGACCTAGAGAAAGCGATCTCAGAAAGCAATAACGATTTCCAGCCAATGGGTGTTTCGATCTGGTCAAGGAATCACAAAAAAGCCCATGAGCTGGCAAAAAAAGCTCAAACAGGAAAGGTCTGGATAAACGATTCCAGTTTTGGCCTGCCCAATCTCCCCTGGGGAGGATGGGGGAATACAGGACGGGGAAATCTCTTTTCAGAGTTTGCCATCCAAGAGGTGACCCAATTGAAATGGGTCAGCAAGCATTCCGGACGATTTTCCCGGTCACGATTCTGGTGGAATCCCTACAGCTCTTGGAAAGAAAAGCTTATGATGAAGATCGCCCAAAATTTTTTCTGAGAGTTTTCTCCAGCGTATTCAGACACCCATCGATATGTTCTTCCGTATGGGAATAACAAACAAAGTTGTAACCTCTTCGCTTTATGATAAAACCAAAGTCTAAAAGACTCCTGTAGAAAGAAGCTTCCTTTTCCTGAATGTCGGGCAATTCACCTTTCAGTCTGATCCCAACCATCTGTGGGATCCCGTAAACTTCCAAAACATCAGGAAAAGATGCGGATATCTTTTGGGCGCCCTCCAGCAGTTGAGTTCCCAGTTTCTGTATATGTGTATGCACAGGATTCTCCCGCACAAAATTGAAAATAGCGATGGCAGCAGAAAGGCTGAGGCTCTCACAGGCATAAGTGGATGAGATCCACACTCTATGCCAGCTCTCCATGAACTCTTTTTTCCCACCTATGGCTGTGAGCGACATCCCCCCTGCCAAAGCTTTCCCCATCACAGTGAGATCAGGAGTAAAATTGTAGAACTGCTGCGCACCTCCAGGAGCCATCCTCAGAGCTGTTTTTGTCTCATCCCAAATGAGTACGATCCCGAATTTATCACAAGTTTCCCGAAGAAGTTCCAAAAATTCTCGTTTAGGGTGTTCATTGATGACCGGCTCCATCACCACTGCTGCAGGATGTTCAGGAAGAGTATTCAACTTGTCCAGAAAATCCTTTATATCATTGAACGTGAATAAAACGCATAAATCTTTTATGGCTTCAGGAACTCCCTCCCCCCGGCTAAACCAATCATGCCATCCAAAATATCCAGACGCGAGGACAAACTTTCTTCCTGTATATGCACGCGCCAGCCTAACACCTGCACTCACGGCCTCGGCTCCTGTCTTCATAAAGCGCACCATGTCGATGGATGGAACTGTGTCAATGACAAGCTTGGCCAGCTGTGGCTCAAGATGTGTGGGAAGAGTGGTAAGGATCCCATTCCCAACTTCCCTCTTTATGGCATCTTCAATGACTGGATGATTGTAGCCTAAAAGGCACGCTCCCAGGGCCATTCCAAAATCGATAAATTCATTCTGGTCCATATCATAGATTTTGGCACCTTCAGCCTTTTTGTAATACGCAGGGGAATTTTCGGAAGCAAACAGAGCTTCGGGTTTCTTGCTCTCAGTAGAACAACCCCCGGGAATCAAGCCCCTGGCAACCTTAAGGAGTTCGACAGAATTTTCAAACATTAAAATCCTCCATTAGAGCAATCCATATTTCCTCTGGAATGCTCACTTTTTCCAACTGCTGACTTTCTGGGATGACACTACCACAAGAAAAATAGGGAAGTCAATTAGGTTCCTTTCTTCGAGTACTTCACATTTCCCCCGATGATCGTATACACCACGTCGGTGCTCAAGATCTCATCTTCAGGAATCGTCATGAGGTCTTTGGAAAAAACAGTGATGGTCGGTATTTGCAATCAACGCTAAAAACAGAGAAAATAGGCCCAATATCCTGAAATCGAGAACATGAAACACAAAGATATCCTGTCTCTGCTAAGGATAAAGCCTTCGCCCCAATCTTTGGACTTTGTGCAAAACAAAAAACAATTCCAGCTTCATTCCCTTCTCACGGAACAACGGCACCTGCAAACATGGGACCTGAGTTTTGTCATTAAACACAATATCAGAGAAGGATTGCGGCAGATCTTCTCTGTGGATAAAGATATCTCTCAAAAACTTCACGAATTGTCAGAGGACATCTCTTCCCTCAACCAGGCGTCCCGAGCCATAACACAAGCCATCACGGAAGGGAAAAAGATCTATGTATACGGCTGTGGCTCAACAGGCCGTCTGGCTAAACAGATGGAAAGTGCTGTGTGGCGGCCCTTCTGGAGCACGCTTAAAAAAAAGAAAGACCTGTGGGACAGATTACAATCCTCCATCCTTGCGGATATCGAAGACCGTCTCATCGGTGAGATGACCGGGGGTGACCGTGCGCTCATAAGCGCGCTGGAAGGATTCGAAGACCTGGAACTCGTGGGGAAACTCCAACTTCAGGAAAGAGGCGTGGAAAGAGGGGATGTGGTTTTCTGTATCACTGAAGGGGGAGAGACCTCTTCAGTGATAGGGGCGATTTTGGAAGCCTTGGAGCAGTATGGGGCATCCCCAGACGCCAAGTCCCAAGATGCCAAAAAAAATCTGTATTTTATCTACAATAATCCGGATGATGCCTTGTTGCCGTTTGACAGAAGCCGTGCTGTGCTCGAAAATCCGGCCATCACTAAAATCAATCTGACGACCGGCCCCCAATCGATCACAGGGTCCACCCGCATGCAGGCCACTACTGCAGAAACATTCGTTATGGGAATCATTCTGGAATTTGGGATACACGGAGTATTAAAAGAGTTTCTCTCCGAGGAGGAGCTGGCAAAGTTGGGTTTCATACCCAAAACCGGAATGAAGGAAAGATTGCGGGATTTTGACGACATAAAAGACCTCTTGATCCAGTCACTGGAAAAGATTGAGCTTTTAACCGCACTGGAATCTAAAACCTATCAAAACGGGAGTTTTGCCACATATTATGCTAAAAATGCCCTGATCACAGTCTTCATCGATTGTGCCGAAAGGAGTCCCACATTCCATCTCTATCCCCTAGATACGGTTCATGATGAACAAAGGAACTGCTGGCTCCAGGTATGGACAGAAGGCAAGGATCTCCATGAAGCGTGGCAAAATTTTTTGGGGCGGGAGTTCCACGGACTCAAAGAAAAGTTTTACAAGCCTTTTTTCCTCGACCAGATCGAAGATCGATATCTTAAGAGCGCGGCATTAAAAAGCCTTTCACTGGCGGGAAATGACCAAAAAAATCTCTATGATTTTTCGCTCGCAGGTAAAAACATCGAGACCAGGGGTCCCAAAAAGGGAGATTTGGGAGTTCTCGTTTGTTTAGATGAAGAGATCGACAAACTTGCTGTGCCCGACTCGCCCTCGAGTCGATTCATTCGCCTCTTTAAAGAAAACAATGCTTCATTAGGTCTCATCTTGATCGATGACAGGGAACCGGAAAAGATCAAGGAAGTCATCAGTCCGTTGAATTTAAACCCGGATAAAGATGTGGTTATTCATTTTAGCCTGTCTCATGCGGGCGATCCCTTGAGTATCAACAGACAGACTTTACTTAAGATGCTCTTGAACGGGCATTCGACGGCAGTGATGACCAGGTTGGGGAGAGTCGTTGGGAACACTATGACCCATGTCAATCCCAGCAACCTCAAGCTCATCGGCAGAGCGACATACCTTATCAAAAGCCATGTGAACGACACCATCTCAACAGAAGAGTGGAGCCTAAAGTTTGGCAAGACAGAATCCATTACTTACACAGAGGCAAATGCAATTCTGTTCGAGGCCATGAAATTCGTTGCTGAACAGGGTGGGCAGATCAGTGAGGTGGAGTTATCCATAATCCGGGTGTTGGAAGCATTGAGGAAAAAACAGTCTATCCGTTGGGAAGAGGCAGTTCTTGTGCATAAAGAGATCGGGCTTGAAAGTTATCTGGAAAAATACAATCCCGATCTTAGGCTAAAAATATTGGATAACCAGAAAAATGAATAGCCATAATAAAAGAAATAAACTCAATTGGACTTAGGGATGAATATGGGTTTTTCGATGATCGACTATGTGATAGTAGTCCTGTATTTGGCAGGAGTGACCGTATTTGGTCTGGTTGTATCCGGCAGGCAACGGTCCACAACGGATTATTTTCTCGGTGGCCATCAAATCCCATGGTGGGCCGTGCTGTTCTCAGTAGTGGCAACGGAAACGAGCACTCTCACCTTTATCAGTATCCCGGCGGTCGCATATGGTGGAAGCCTGACCTTCCTGCAGATCACTTTTGGCTATATCCTGGGCCGGACGCTGGTGAGTCTCTTCTTTCTCCCAAGATATTTTGAGGGCCAGCTGTCAACAGCGTACCAGTTCCTGGGCAAACGGTTCGGCAGCAGTGTGAGGAACATCACCAGCTCGACTTTTATGGTGACGCGGTTGCTGGCCGATGGTGTTCGCCTTTTTGCCTCGGCTATTCCTGTCGCAATTATTCTCCGCCTTGCTGGCGTACCCATTTCCGACCTGAATATCTACTTTCTCTCTATCCTCATCATCGCAGGGGTGACCGTCATCTATACGATCCTGGGAGGGATCAGAGCAGTTGTTTGGATGGATGTCATCCAGATGTGTGTATATATCGGTGGTGCATTACTCGCTGTTGGAATACTATTATCTCGATTGCCCCAGGGACTGAATGGCGTTCTCCATTTGGCTCAAAACTCGGGGAAACTCCAATTTATCTATTTTGGCTTGGACATGAACATCAAGGATTTTTTTGCTCAACCCTACACCCTCCTCACAGCACTCTTTGGAGGGGCGATCTTCTCTGTCGCCTCCCATGGCACGGATCAGCTCATCGTGCAGCGACTCCTCACAACCAAGAATCTCCGCTCCAGCCAAAAAGCGCTCATTGGGAGCGGGATTGTTGTGTTTTGTCAATTCGCTCTGTTCCTGTTTATCGGCCTTCTCCTCTATGGATTCTACAACGGGCTGTCCCCTGCCCGGCTCGGACTGGCAACCGTGGATGAAGTGTTCGCAAAATTTATCGTTCAGGAACTTCCTCCTGGATTCTCCGGCCTGATCGTTGCGGCCATACTGGCTGCGGCGATGAGCACTCTCTCGTCCTCCATCAACTCCCTGGCCTCTGCGACCACGCTAGACCTTTATAAACCTTACTGGGGCAAGAACAATCCTCCGGACAAGGACCTCAGAGTCTCCCGGATAATCTCTGTTGTGTGGGGCGTGATCCTTACCGGATCTGCCTTTGCATTCGCTGTCCTGCAGCTTCAATCGACGCACGATCGGCCTGCTGTCGTCGAACTGGGATTGGGGATCGCATCCTATACGTATGGAGGGTTGCTCGGAGTGTTCGCGCTCGGGATCTTCACAAAAAAGATCGAACGCATCGATGCAATTATCGGATTTTTCACCGGGCTGATCTCCCTGCTTTTTTTGGTCAAGGGGCCAATACAAAACCTGCTGCCAGGCCAAGGATTGACCATCGCCTGGCCCCTCTACACTGTGATCGGAAGCGCAATAGTACTTCTTGTAGGGCACATGTCCTATTTCCTGCGGAGGCATTCGAGCAAACCAGAGTGTTTAGACTAATCTAATCAGAAGCGGTACCCAAATCCTGCATAGACAAAAAATCCCCCAATATTCACAGCTTCGTCCAATGGTCTTACCGAGCAATAACTATACCTTCCTCCCAGCTCCACACCAAATCTCCGGAATGGGAAGAGGAGGCCTGCTTCTCCGACAACAGCAATTCCTGTATCGGTCACGGTCCCTATCTCGTTATATTCTCTGAGAAAGGAAGGCCCTGCACCGACACCAACGAAGGGACGAACCCAATTGAGGGGGGCATAAAACCGAACACCAAAATCAACGGACCAGACAGTCAGTTGTGTCTCAGCTCCGGTGAATGTGAGCTGTCCCACCGAGGACAGATACCGCATGCCGGCTCGAGCTGTGATCACATCGTTAAACCTCCAACTCATCTCCCCGCCCCATTGGAAGCTATTCCCATAGATATTCTTGAATTCTTGATCTATGGGAATAAAAGGTCCACCAGACATCCTGAATGCAAGCCTCTGCGCATTCGCAAATCCCGCCAATATCACAATAATCAAGATTAACAAGATCGCTTTTTTCACAACACCACTCCTTCAGAAATTTTCTTTGTATCCAATTCAGATATCATTAAACAGAATACCATATAATTTAAATTCCACAACACATGCATTAATGGATTTCATCAAGCTGTCCTATCAAATAAACTCCGTCTATTTGAATTTTGTTTAAATAGCCGCAAAAAATATGCCAAGGCAACTGAATAACTTTATCCCGAGAGGCTTTATTGATGTAAAGGCCCAAAAAGGTTATGTTAGTGTAAATAAACTTAATGATTGAAGACTAAACTTAGAAAGGAGACTCACGATGAAATACCGAGATATCTTTCGATTTTCTTGTATGTTTTTTGTTTTATTGTTTTTCATTCTGAGTGTAGCTGATGGGAGAAATGCCGTTGAAGAGAATGTTTTTTCGGACCCGGAAAGCTTAGTGAGGGAATTGTATGCCACAGTCACTTTTGATCCCGGCAATGTGCCTGATTGGGATTATGTGAGGAAGTTTTTCACACCGGAAGCTGCTATTGCAGTGAGGATGACTCGCACCTCTATGGCAGTTTTGAATGTCGATGAGTTCTTAAAGTGGTTCGATGATGATGTGAAAAAGTATAAGATGAATGAGAGAGGATTTGAAGAATCGATCGAGAAACTGAAACTAACAGTTTTTGGAGATATGGCCCACTGTTTTGTGGTTTACAAGGCAAGTTTTAAAACACCCGAAAATTCCCCTAGCCAACTTGGATTGGACAGTTGGGGCTTGATGAAAAAAGACGGGCGCTGGTGGATTGTCTCTGTGACGAATGATGTCGTCACACCTCAAACCCCTCTTCCCGAAGAGTTGCGAAAGTGAGTATTAAGAGGGCAAAGAATCCCCTTCTGAAGAAACAATTTAAGAAATCACACAATGACATATCTCCACGAATCAGGGATTAGATTTTCTTGATTTGGCATTCTGGTTTAATCGAGTTCTTTCAGTTTGACCCTGATCTGCGATGTTATTTTTTTGTTTCATTGTCAATGTCGAAAATTCTCCGGAGTTGATTTGAATAAATAACGAATGGTCTTTATCCTTCAATTTTCTTTTTATAGACAGAATATCTTCTTTGACTGCAAAAAAAGCATCGACCACGTTTGGATCGAAATGGATTCCTTTCTTCTTAGCTATGTACTTAAAGGCTTCATTCAAAGAAATTGGGCTTCGATAAGGGCGTTTGGCCGTGAGAGCATCAAAGACATCCACAATGGCCGTTATACGTCCTTCGATAGGTATTTCTTTCGCTCTAAGGCCTTTCGGATAACCTTCTCCATTCCATTTTTCATGATGTGTCAGGGCAATAGTCTCTCCCATTTTAAGATAGTCAGTCTCTGATTTCTCTAAAATCCGGCCACCGATTACCGTATGTAGCTTCATAATTTCCCACTCAGCCGGATTAAGCTCTCCGGGCTTCAGGAGGATGTTTTCGGGAACCCCAATTTTACCAATATCGTGTAAGGGAGCTGCATATCGTATTCGATGAATTGCCTCTTCATTGATGCCCATCTTGTCGGCAACTAGAACAGCGAATTCGCTCACCCGCTGAATATGGTTGCCAGTTTCCTCATCCTTGCATTCGGCAGCCCGAGAAAGGCAGAAAATCGTATCCAGTGAGGCTGCTGTGACCTGCTCTAAGGCATCTTTCAATTTTATCGTCTTTGCAGCCACTTCCTTCTCTAAACGTTTTTGATATTGCTGCAAATGATCGTTATACGCCTTTACCTTGAGTAAAGATTTCACTCGTGCCCGCAATTCAGTCGCCTCAATCGGCTTGCTCAGAAAATCATCTACACCGCACTGCAGTGCTCTGACCCTATCCTCAACATCATGGAGCGAAGTAACAATCACAATCGGAATGCCCCGCGTTTCCTCCTCCGTTTTCAGTTTTCGAGTCACTTCAAAACCATTCATTTTTGGCATCATCACGTCGAGCAATATCAGATCTGGTGATATCCTCTTCGTCATCTCCAGCGACTCAAGCCCATCTCGGGCAAAGAAGACAGCATAATCCATTGGTGCAAGTATCTGCTCAATCAGACGTAAATTCAGGTCCTGATCATCAACAACCAGGATCTTAGCTTTATCTCTCTTGATACCCATGTCTCATTTTTCCTTTAGAAATTCAATCCCGTTCAGTCGGCCAGATATCCCGCAACATTTTTTCATCCTTGTCACTATTATCTTTTCTAAAATAACAAATTTGATTTTTTCCTCTCTGCTTGGCTAGGTAAAGCATGTAATCAGCTTTTCGAATCATATCTTCATCGTCAACACAGTCTAAGGGAAATTCCGCAACACCTATGCTTACTGTCAACTCATTCAAATCCTTTGAGAACTCTTTAAAAACTTCATTGCTAGAAATTGCATTTTGAATCCGGTTCGAAACCGTAACCGCGCCATTCCTATCCGAATAGGGAAGAATCACAACGAATTCATCCCCACCATAACGGGCTATCAAATCAACTTCACGGATCACACTTCTGATCAAATTTCCAAGGTTATGGAGAATATCATCGCCTTTTATATGCCCGAGCGTGTCATTGAAGAGTTTAAATTCATCAATATCAATCATAAGAAGACTTACTGGGTACTGCTGTCTTAGCGATCGTTTCACCTCAAGGCTCAGAAACTTTTTAAAATAACCGTGATTGTAGAGTCCTGTGAGCGAATCAATGGAGGCGGAACTCAGGGCATTCTCATAATGGGTTCTCAGTCTATCCAGTTGATCTTTCTTTTCCAAAAGCACTTTGATCCGCGCCTTCAGTTCTCTAGTGTTTATGGGTTTGATTAAAAAATCATCAGCCCCCAGTTTTACACCAGTAATCTTGCTGTCAATGTCATCGAGGCAAGTGATGACAATAACCGGTATGTCTTTTGCCGTATCCATGGTCTTTAGCCTCTTACATATCTCGAATCCATTAATATCAGGAAGAAGTATGTCAAGAAGTATTAGATCAACTTCGCCAGACTGGATAGAGGAAATCGCTTCTTGTCCGTTCTTCACGGTTTCCAGACGCAAGGATTCGTTTTCGAGAACCTTCAAGATAATATTTCTATCGATCTCATTGTCTTCAACAAGAAGAACATGCGGTGCTTTATCCAAATCCAACCTGTTTGACATTTCTTCACCTGCAGCTTGGGCAAAGAGGGTTTCTGTTTGTTTGCGGATGTCGAGTTGCTCCCTGTATTCCTTGAGTTGAAGCATTGATCGAATACGCGCGATAAGCTCGACTTTCTTCACAGGTTTTGTTAAAAATTCTTCTGCGCCGGCTTCAAGTCCAGAAATCCTGTTCTCCGATCCATCCAATGCGGTTACGAGAATAATAGGGATATTTCTTACCGATAAATCCGCTTTCAATTCCCTGGCGACTGCGAAGCCATCTTTCTTTGGCATCATAACATCCAGTAGTATGACATCCGGAATTTCTTCATAAACCATATCCATCCCCTTTTGGCCATCATTGGCAAAAAGGACATCGAATTGGTCAGTGGGCAGCATTCTTTCCAGCAATTTCTGGTTCGTCAGATCGTCATCGATGATTAATATTTTTTTCTTATGAGAATGCTCTCTCTTTTTCATTTTTTGATTCCTCTATCTCCCCAATATGATTTAGTCTCCATAGTCATTTCAGCCACAATATTGCCCCGTTTTGTTGCCAATCCATTCAATATTTTTCATAAGGTTTTCTATAACACGACATTAAGTCTTTTCATCTTCTTGCGAATTAACGGTAAGGAGAAAGAGAAACGACTCATTAGTCTTTTTTAGTAATGCTGCAATTCAAACCGAAAATTTGTTAACTATTACAAGCTTATCTCCAGGATTCCTCCATGAAGAGTGATTATGGTCGCATGAGTTCAAATCAGGGTCAATCGCCCAAGTGGATGAAAAACGGGATGAAATTTTCGAGGCATATATCACCTCCAAAGAGGATAGGAATACTTCGTGTTGGCTAGCTCCAAAATGCTAGATTTCATTGAGGTTGTGCTCTGCGATACATAGAAAGAGCATGGCAGACCTACTCGAGTTTGATATGAAACCAACTTCAGATTTGCTGAGTTGGATTATTACATGAGAAAAGGACGATTTTGAGATCAGTCAGAGACATTTCATAGATTTTCCCGTGTTAATGATGGGCTGGCAAGAGAATGTAAACAAAAAGGAGATTCGGATAAAGCAATTGTCGATCGAAAAGGAATATTTTTGGATAGACTTCACCCCGGAAAGAATCGATCAGGGGGTGATAAATTCAATCAGTAACGACGACCGCCGCCGAAACCGCCACCGCCTCTTCCTCGTCCTCCACCCCCACCTCTGTCAGTCTGAGGGCGGGCCTTGTTGACGATGATGGTGCGGCCTTGGAGCTCTTTGCCGTTTAGCTCACCGATGGCATTCTGAGCTTCTGACTCATCGGGCATCTCCACAAAGCCAAATCCGCGCGAGATTCCCGTGAACTTATCCGTGATTATTTTCGCCGAATCGACGGCACCATAGGCAGCAAAAGCATCCTTGAGTTCGTCTTCAGTTAATTCTCGAGACAAATTGCCTGCGTAAATATTCATAAACGTCTCCTTGAGTGAACAGAAAAAAGGGAAGGGAGAACGTTTGCTTTAACAATTTGCCCCAATCCGCAATTTTAATGTTCTGGTAAATTCTCAAAATATAAAAAAACCCGGCAACGACCTACTCTCCCACTCTGCCCCCAGAGCAGTACCATCGGCACTGAAGAGCTTAACTTCCGTGTTCGGAATGGGAACGGGTGTGGCCTCTTCGTTATGGTTGCCGGGAAATATTCCCATTGATAACTTAAATAAGTCTTTCTCTCCGATACGGTTTTTGTCCTGAATAAACTTTATGGTCAAGCCTCACGGTCTATTAGTACTGGTCAGCTAAATCCGTTACCGGACTTACACATCCAGCCTATCAACCTCGTAGTCTACAAGGGACCTTTAGTCCCCCCTAGGGGGGATGGGAAATCTAATCTTGAGGCGAGTTTCCCGCTTATATGCTTTCAGCGGTTATCTCAACCAAACGTAGCTACCCAGCGATGCCCCTGGCGGGACAACTGGTACACAAGAGGTTTGTCCGTTCCGGTCCTTTCGTACTAGGAACAGGCCCTCTCAGATTTCCTCCGCCTACCGCGGATAGGGACCGAACTGTCTCGCGACGTTCTAAACCCAGCTCACGTACCGCTTTAATGGGCGAACAGCCCAACCCTTGGGACCGGCTTCAGCCCCAGGATGCGATGAGCCGA
>JBATYS010000057.1:0-15019 GCA_049674205.1 Candidatus Aminicenantaceae bacterium | reverse complement strand
ATGGAGCCAATGGAGGAGCAGACGGAATAAAATCAGTCATCACTGGTCCTTGGACGCCACAACAGTGGGAAGGAAGTTTTCCATAGCCCACACTTCGTGACGATACTCAAAACAGTCGAAGGCAATTCGTTTTCCATCAGGGTGTACATCCAGCGTCCTCCACAACACACCCCACATCGTTGTTTGGGGCCTACAAAGCTCGCGCGCCTGTCCCCCGCTCGCTGGGATAAGCCAAACTGCGTTTATCCTTTCTGGGATGGACTCGGTGACTGGGACGGAGTTGGTGAAGAGCAAAAACTTTCCATCCGGAGTCCAGGCAATCATTGGATACTGCTTGAGCTCGTCGTTATTGAACACTTCCTGGAGCTCACCGCCTTTGGCCGGCATTGTCAAGATTCGGTGAGTCAACCTCATCGGGGACAACTTCATCCCTAAGCAAGTAATGGCCAGCTGCTCCCCATCAGAAGATAGGGCAAAGGTCAGATATTGTACGTTTCGGACGCCTTCCATACTGAACAGCTCTTTTTCTTGGCCTGACTCCATGTCTCTTCTCATGAGGCTCGCCTTCAATGATTTAGGATTGCGAGCCACGTAGAACAATGTCCTGCCATCGAGAGAAAGCTGCGCTGCACCCAGTGCAGTAGACTCACTCTCCATCAAAGTTATGCGTTCGCCTGAGCTTGCGTTTATCCTGTAGATTGCCTCTAGAGGCGGTGATATATTTATGTGGAAAATCGACACAATAAAATACTTTCCATCAGGTGACCACCGAAGCGAATAGAAACGTGGAAGATTGGGATCGAGATCCCGTTCTTTACCAGTTTCCATGTTTCGGATTCGGATGGTCCCAGAATTATCGGAATGATGTACACAATACGCCAGGTGTTTGCCATCGGGTGACCAGGCAGGCGATTGGTTAGTCCCTGTTTGACTCACTGTTTGAGGTTTTGACAACAGATTGCCTGTTTGCATATCCACCTCAGCAACAACGGTTTCTATTGTTCTAAACTCAACAGCATAATAAAAGGCGCCGTCCCGCGTAAAACCTTTCGGCCTGATCTTGGTGGGGATGTCACGTTTGATGAGTTCAGGTGCCCCCTGCCGTTTTCCTTCGGCCACAGGCAAAAGGTAGGCATCCCAAGTATCCGAAATAGATAATCCACCTGGAAGGCCCTGCTTGCGGTCGCTTGCAAAAAGGAGGTAGTTATTGTCAGGCGTCCAGCCTAATAATCTGTCATTAGCAGCATGCTGAACCACATGTTCCGTCTTCTGTTTTTCCATATCGAGGATGAAAATATCTCCTTTTTCAGATTTCTCCTCCTGTCGCAGGTCATATGCGATGTAGCGGCCATCCGATGAAATCGACTTGCCACCTCCCCAGCCATCCCAGAAAAAATCGAAGGAGTGGATCACCTGCATGGAGCCGTCTTCGATAGAGAACGCAACCAACTGATCTTTATCACCATCCCACAAACCGCACAGGATCTGTTTTCCATCCGGAGTCCATGCATGTATCTTGACCTGTTCGCCTTGCTCAAACCGATGAAGTGCGCGATGTTCCGTTCCATCCAACTTAATCAGCTGAAGCTCGGTCTCTGAAGAAGGGTAGAACTGGTTCATGTAAGCGACGTGCGTGCTCCCGGGAGATATGGTCGGGTACCACATGCCCAGTCTGGACACTTTCGTTAGCGGCCGAATATCGCCTGTGATAAGATCACGAATGACTATCTCCGCTATCAGTGCATCAGTGGTTGGCCGAATGTCACACATATAGCGCCCATCCAGAGACGGCGGGCCTGAGAAATCGGACATGGGGCCTGTTTTCATCCTGCGAATTGAGATGTTCGGCTCAGACTCTGGTAAAAAAGTTTTTTGTTTTTTAGTCCCAACAGTGAAACTGAGAGACACGAATCCAATGGCAAGAACCAAAAAGACAGCTAAAGGTGACCATTGATAGGAATTCTTTTTAAATTGGGAGATCATAGTGATCCTCCTTTTTAATTGTGATTTATTCTCCAAAATTCCCGCCATAGCCGGCAGCGGCCGAGAGCGGGAGAAACGACGCAAAAACCCGACTATTGCTTCTCCGTATTCTTGGGATTTCTCCTTTCCCGTCCTGGAAAGCACAAACGCATCACAGGAGAGTTCCCGGTCGGCCCGCATGCGGTAGAAGGCAAACCAGACCAGTGGATTGAACCAGTGCAGGATTTGCAAGAAACTGGTCAGCCATCCCAGGTAAATATCACGGCGTTTGAGATGGGCCAACTCGTGAAGAAAGATATACTGCATCTCCTCCCGGCTAGCCTCCTCGAACATCTTTTTCGGAAAGAGCAGCCGGGGCCGAATAAAACCAAAAAGAGCAGGGCTTTTTATATGGACGCTCGGAATGAGGCCTACAATCATTTGGATACCTGTCCGTTCTTTACACTCTTCGAAGAGTTCCAGGATATTCTGATCGATCAACGGACGTTCTCGCTTGACAATCCTCCAGAGGAAATAGTTGCTCAAAAGAAGATACGCCCCGATCACCAAAACCCCGGCCAACCAAATAAAAGGCAGGGCTCGACGGAGGGAAACCACCCATGGTTTAGCTTTGTCTTGTAGATTGGCGAACATCCCTGGTTTCGGAATCATTTGCTCCTGACGTCCTACATCAGATTTTTGTCTCTGACCGAGAACCGTTTTGGCGTTGGAAGTTTTAGCGACCTGAGAGGTTTCAATCGAGTCAGCCGTGTCAGATGGCTGCTGTTGGTCAATCTGCCGATCAAATGAAGGGACAAGACTGAGAAGATTGATCTGGCCAGGGAATGTTCCGGGCAACAGCAAACGTACCAATAACACCAGCCAAAGGGCATGAGACCATCGTGGACCCAACTTGCCACCCAGCACCTTCTGGGCCACCAAAATAAGACCGATGACCACGCTCCCACTCAATGTCGTCTGCAGGAGCCAGTTAAAAAACGGTTGAACAGAGGTCATTGTCGCTTCCATCTTTATTCCCCTTTTTTCTTGTCGAGGATCTCTTGCAGCTCTTCGATCTCTTGGGCTGAAAGGTCGGCATCCTCGAGGAAAGCAGCGATGGCAGGCGTCAGCGTTCCCTGGTAGACACGCCGAACAAATGATTTAGTCTCAGATCGAATACATTCTGACTCATCTACAGCAGCGGAATACTGATAACGATAGCCCTCCTCTGTGACTTTGACAGCACCTTTCTTCACAAGTCTACTTATCAAAGTCTTGATCGTTCTCGGCTTCCAATTCACCTCACCAGACAGCGCATTGACGACGTCATTTGCTGTCTGAGGGCCGTGCTCCCAAAGCACTTGCATCACGCGCCATTCCGAATCGGCAATTCTGGGTAATTCTTTCTTCATTGCTTTTCCCCTTGATTACATTAGTAGTCATATTGATAAAATATTACAATTGTAGTCATTTGTCAAGAAAAAAAAATAAAAAACATAAAACCAAATGAGGAAATACTGAGAGAGTATTTTATTAAATCATTGAAAAGACTGCTAACTACTTGATTTTGTGGGATTTATTTTATCGATGTAACCTTCACACGGGTGAAGTCATAGGTTCAGAATCTGTATCGCCCACCAATTGTTCCCCTATTCGATGGATGAATATATCTGGAAAAAATCAGGTCTTTCGCGTTTTTGGCGTTAAATATGTCTTGAATATGCGTTCACCCTCTTCTTTTGCCCACACAAGAAAATCCTGTTTTTGTGCATTTTCGATCAAAGGTGCAGGAAGGAACGGCATGATCAATTCAGGCGTCTTTATTTGTATATTGCAGGAGTCTTAGTTCCCCCTCAAGCTTTCGCTTCTCTGTAAGATCCTGACTGACTTCCAACGTTCCCAAATAATCGCCTTCTTCGCTGCGCAAAGCAAAATATTCAATGTGGATAAAGCTATCCTTTAAAGTGATCCAAAACGTGGTGTGGTCTTCCCTCCCGGATTTAAAATCATCCAGGATCTTCTCGATCACATGGACACTCGAAGGAGGATGGCATTGCCGCACATTACGCCCAAGGATCGCCCGGCTGCGTGCAAAAATCCTCTCCCTTCCCTGAGTGAAATATTTTACCTTGTCGTCCTTATCCACAAAGGTCATATCAAAGGGAATGGTGTTTAAAATCGCCGTCAATTCAGTCACATTGAAGCTGCCGCTGGGAAGTTGGATCTTTCCGGTCTCTTCGCTAACGATCTCTTTAAGCTCTACTCCCTCCGGGCTCCATTTGACCATGGGATCATAGAGGCAGAATCCATACTCGATACTCTGTTTTTCGATCTGTAACCACTCTTCATCACTAAGCGTATCCAGACTCATGGGAAAAAGGATCTCTTCCTCTTTGCCGATCATATCATCCACGGCTTGAGATGCTGGTTTGAGTACAAGGCCGATGGCAGTTATTGCTTCATCCACAGAGATCTTTTCGGCTGCCCTGAGAGCTTCAAAAGCTCCTTTTAAGAGCTCCCTGGTTTCATCATGTTTGCCCCACATCACGGCGGGAGGACCTGTGACGCCATGTTTTTCCAAAAAAGGAAACAGAAGATTTTCTTTGCGCAGATAGTGTTTCTCGACATCCATCAGGGCATTGAAGTGTTGGTGTATTTCATCAAAGAGAGTATTTAGCTGATCTTTACTTTTTGCATTTTGAGCTTCTTCATATAATCGTTCCAGAGCATGGATTTCTTTTCTCAAGGCCCGGTTTTCTTCCTTGAATGTGTGAACCGGATGTCCGGGAGGTGCAGTCTTAGCCGCTGTATGATCCAGAACACCATCCAAGGCTGCCGAATGGATGTCACACAGCCTGAGCACCTCTTCCTGTGGCAGACCCTCTGAGATCAACTCCTGCTCAACCTCCACAACATCGTTATAAGGCACTTTTCCCAGCAACTTCACCAATTGCTTTTTTACGGCTTCAGGGGCTGTCCCTTCATGGAGCTGCAGGATCATGTGCTTAAGAAGTTCTTTTCGCTTTAGGGAATTGTCTATCAATTCACTCATTTACTCCTCCTGTTTTTATATCAAGGATTTCAGTATAAAATTATCTTAATCGAAAATCATTGACTTGTGTCAAAAAACAAACTGGGAGATTCGGGTTCAAACCCTTTATCACTTGCCATTTGTCTTTAATTACTCAGGAATTTTATTCCCGTTAGCTTTTCTGACAGATCCCACAATTTTGCTGCGATCTCTCTACTATGCGAGAGCTCATTCGATTCGACTTTTTTCGGGTAACCTTTCATCTCTCTCCACCCAGATGGGCCATAATAATCGCCGCCTTTGACATCCAAAGCTATCGCCGCATAAAGTGTCGGCAGTGCTCCCATTTCAATCCCCTGAGCAAGGAAACGATTTAAAAAATCAAAAATCCCAACATGTCTTTGCAGTTCAGTCGCTGTCCATCCCGGATGTGCTGCAGAAGCAATAACATTCATATTTCTATTTTCAAATCTTCTCTGGAGTTCAAAAGTAAAATAAAGATTGGCGATTTTGCTGTCACCGTATGCCTTCATTTTTTTGTAAGACCGATTCTCCCAGTTCAGATCGTCAAAGTTCAAATCGCCGTAATTATGTGAACCACTCGATACATTGACAATCCTTGAATCGTGAGTTTTTTCAATCAAATCCAAAAGAAGACCTGTAAGTGCAAAATGACCCAAATGATTTGTTCCGAACTGAAGCTCGAATCCATCGGCTGTTTTCGAGTAGGGCGGCATCATCACACCACCGTTGTTGATCAGAAGATCCAAACGACTGAAATTGCTCTTAAACTCTGCAGCAAAATTACGTATGGATTCCAAATCTGCTAAATCTAATTCTATAACTCTAACATCTGCGTTTTGGTATCCGGCCTTTATTTTATCAAGGGCCGCGTTTCCCTTTTGGAGATTCCGTACTGCGATAACCACAGTGGCGTTTTTGTTGGCAAGTACGCGAGCCGTCTCGTAACCGATCCCGCTGCTGGAACCCGTTACAATGACCACTCTTCCCTTCTGGTCAGGAATGTCACCGCTGTCCCATTTTTGTTTTGACATTTTCCTCTCCTCTATATTTTGGTTATTGAATGCTCTGTCTCGATATAAGTGGAAACCAGTTTATATCGCATGCCCCTAAAATAAACGGACATTCATCTTTTGTTAGGTATTTTATAAAAAAATTATACTTTATGTTTTCCAAATGTCATGCTAACCTGAATTATTCATAAAAAATGTCGATACTTATCATTACAGACACTATATCAGAATGATACATAACTTTTTTGGAATACTCATTTGGACATTGCATTCACTATGCGTTTTTCATTAATAATCGACATTTTTTACCTTTCGGGCGAGCTGATCTCACTACAAAGTCTTCGTTGTAGCCCACTCGCGGTAGATCACTACAGCTTCGTGGGCCACTTCCTTGCCTTTGCAGCGATCTCAACTCGTGAATAATTCAGGTTAAATAGTTATAAAAGATAAATAGAGCGAAAATTTAACAATGGAATTCAAAGATCTAGGATTCAACGACTGGCTCAAGGAAAGACTTCTAGAGTCACTACAACCTGAGTTTAGTCTCGCCCGTGTTACGACTGTCAACAAAAACAATTTCCTCATAAGAAATGCAGATGCAGAAATCCCAGCAGAGATTACCGGAAAGATCATGTATGAAGCTGAAACGCATCTGGATCTGCCAACGGTTGGTGATTGGGTTTATGTCAAATATTTTAACCAAGACACTTTTGCAATCATCCACAACATATTACCGAGAAAATCACTTTTAAAAAGGAAAGTGGCGGGCAAAGAAATTGAGTATCAGCCGATAGCATCCAATATCGATATCGCATTTATTGTTCAATCCGTCGATTTTGATTTCAACTTAAGGAGACTCGAACGATATTTGATAATGATCAAAGAAGGTCAAATCGAACCCGTCATATTGCTCAGTAAAAGTGATTTGATCTCACAAGAAAATTTGGAACAAGAGATCGCGGCGATTTATGGCATCAACCCAAACTGTGAAATCATTGCATTCAGCAATAAAACGGGTGAAGGGCTGGAAAACATTCACAAGATACTAAAACCAGGCAAAACGTATTGTCTTCTCGGATCGTCTGGGGTTGGAAAAACAACATTAATCAATAGACTCATCGGAAAAAAAATATTTATGACAGATGCCGTTCGTGAAAAAGACGGAAAAGGCAGACATATCACCGCACGCCGGCAATTGATCATCCTTGAACAAGGTGGGCTGATCATCGATACGCCCGGGATGAGAGAACTCGGAAACATCGGAGTGAGTACAGGAATAAAGGAAACCTTCAAGGATATCTTCCAACTGGCTCAGACTTGTCGTTTTAGCAACTGTACCCACACCGAAGAACCAGGTTGTTCTGTTACAGAAGCGGTCAAGAACGGGGAATTGAGTGGAAAACGGTATCAGAATTATCTAAAGGTCCGTAAAGAATCGGAATTTTTTGAAATGTCCTATTTGGAGAGGCGTAAAAAAGATAAAGCGTTTGGGAAAATGTGTAGAGAAGTCAAAGACCATTATAAAAGAAAACTATAGCCGCAAAAACAACCATTCTGATTGACCGTAAAAAAACCGTGTGCTACATTTACTCACTTAAACTGAATTATGAGAAGAACATCGATGGTAGGTAATTAGTGAAGATAACCTAATTTGGAGGAAAACGATATGAGTAAGATAGAGTGGGACGACAGCATGTCCGTAAACGTGGATCTGATCGATGAACAGCACAAGATGCTCATCCAAAAGTTAGCGGATCTGTCAGTTGCATTTAGAAGGGGTTTAGAACAGAATAAGATCATGAAAACACTTGAATTTATGATCGACTATACCGACTTTCACTTTTCCGCGGAAGAAAAGGTCATGGAAGAGAATGACTATCCTGGGTTAGAAGAACAAAAACAACAGCATGAAGAATTCAAGGTGACCTTAAACAACATCCTGGAAGATTATAAGGAAGAGGGAACGACAGCGGAGATCGCGACAGCTATTAATGTCTTTTTACTCAACTGGCTCATCAAGCATATAATGGGATCTGACTCAAAGCTCGGCAAATTCTTGACCGAACAAGGGTTTGAGAGTACTCAATAATTTCAGATACGCGAGTCACACAACAAAAATCTCAGGCTTAAAACCTGCATCGCCTCCGTATTAAATTCGATCACACGAGAGGTTTGCATACTTCTCCCTCAACAAATAAGGGAAAAATCCAGCACTAGTAAATTCTAACTGTTGACTACGTGCATGTCTGCGAAGGAAATAGCTTTATTCTTCGACTTTTGGTTCTTCGGGTGCCGCGGGTGCAACCGGCGGTGCGGGTGGAGCTTCTACCTTTGCCTCCTTTTTCATACGACAGCAGCAAACATTAAAAAAGAGGCTCAAGATCGCCAACAGGGCTGCACCAATAATAACCACAATTTTTGCCCAGCTGGCCTGCCAAAAGAAAATGGCGATCACTATAATCGCAACAGCAAGCAAAAAACGACAGAAACAGAGTTTCATAGGTCTTCTCCCCAAATTTACATTTGAGATGTTAATATCACAATGTTTATTAAGATTCAAGCAGAAAAAGAGTACCATTCAGAAAGTGAAACTTACAAAGTTTGATTGCTTCTTACGAAATGGATCTCTTAACATCCTTCAGGTCTGCTAATAAATCACGGACATCATTGTACCTATCGGCTGGTTTCTTATTAAGACACCGTAGAGTGATCTCAATAAATTGCTCTGGCAGTTCCGATCGCACCAGAGATATCGGCTTAGGTGTACTCTCCACGACATTGTACATTGTAGATGCAGCTGTATCGGCTAGGTGTGGATTCTTCCCTGAAGCCATCTCGTAGAGCATCGTGCCAAATGAGAAGATATCCGAGCGTGTGTCCACATTTCGGGCCTCGATCTGCTCTGGAGACATATATGCCAAAGTGCCGACGATTTTGCCCTGCTGAGTGAGTTCAAGGGGAAGAGTTACAGATTTTCCAATTCCCTCCTCCTCTGTGTGTACAGCTTGGACGGCCTTTGCCAGACCAAAATCAAGGATTTTGAGCCGGCCCTGTTTGGTGAGCATCACATTCTGAGGCTTGAGATCTCTATGAATAAATCCATGGGAATGTGCCTCTGCGAGCCCTTCAGCAATTTGGATTGACAGGTCGAGGAGTTGTTCCAGAGGCAACACCTGAGAGCTGTCCAGGATCTCCCTCAGTGAATGGCCTTCGATCAGTTCCATTGCGATAAAGGGAGATCCCTTGGAAATCGATTGTTCTTCCTCATCAGGAATCATGACAGATCCCGCATCGACCTGGCTCACCCCATAGACGGTACAGATATTGGGATGGTTGAGCGCTGCAGCTGTACGGGCCTCTTGCAAGAAACGGGCACGGCCTTCATCGCTCCCCATGGATTCCAATGGGAGGAATTTCAACGCAACCTCTCTCTTGAGGACGATATCTTCTGCCCGATAAACCACTCCCATCCCCCCAGCTCCAATCTTTTCCAATATCTTGTAATGGAGATCTTCCCGAGGAATCTTTTCTTCAATCCCCAATTCATCAGCAACAAGACCCGAAAGCCAGCCATCCACAGATGCAGGGCCAAAATCCAGCATCGCCGTATGATAAGTTTTGCCATCCATATCTAATGCAGACTCGGAGATAGGATTAAAACCCAGTTTTACCGCTACGGGAGCATAGGTCGGCAGGTCGATGACTGTCAGATAAACACGTCGGAGTTGTGGACGAAGTTCCATGTAGGTCCGTTTGATATCCAACCAACATGCAGCTTGCACTGGAGAGGGAGCCTCGCCATGTTCACTGCTGAGCCATCGACGTAAAAAGAGAACTGATTGATTCTCAGGGGCTGGATTCTCGCTAACATGATGCCACCAAAGACGTAAGATGGGGTCCTCTTGAAAATCGACCGGATCGACAGTGTTGGGATCAAAGCAGCAATAATACCCAACGATCGATCCTTCCTCCCCGCGCACAACATGAAAGGTCTGCGGATGTAAATCCCACCAGCGTTGGAGAAACCTGGCAGCATCTGGGCCTTCGTGTTTTTCCGTTATTTCACGAATGGCGGCAATGTCTTCGTTGCGTGCAGGCTCAACCGCAAATTGCTGGGAACCACTGGGAAAAAATGCTTCACGCACAACAGGATTCTCGATGAGATAAAGCATGTCAGCCGTATAACGCCAGAGTTCCCTGGTACCGGCCTTTCTTACTTCCTTTCGCAGCTGCTGCCAAGCAGCCCGCCGGTATTCAAGATAGCGACTCGGGTCGGCGGCACGCAATGAAGCAGCGATCGCTTCATGAACCGCATCATGTACTCTGAGTCCATCTCGCATACTGTCCACAAATGCGAGAGAATTTAGTTTCTCGTATGTCTCTTGAGTGGGAGTGTCAGGGAGCATTGCTCCAAGGAGCGATTGGGTGATCCGCCTTGCAACCGAAGCAGCTTCAAGGGCTACCCGTGTCTCAGAATCGGCAACATCCTCAAGGAAGAGACGAGAAAGCTCCTGGATAACCTTGTGTTCTGCTACATCTTGCATGTCCAGGCTCGGGCGCTCCAGCGCAGCAGAAGCCGCTAGTTTTAGCGTCAAAGGATGCCCCCGAGCAAATCGATTGATGCGCTGAGAATTCTTTTCGCTGATACCTGCACGCCCCAGCAGTTCCAGTGACTCTTGGTTGTTCAAGGACTCCAAAATTATGTTGCTGAAAAGCCCCTGCCATTCGGGTGCTGTCAACCAGCAAGGAGTAGGAGGTTCACGACCAACAAGAATCACACGAACATTCTCTGATAGAGCGGGCACAAACACCTGGCGCAACCATGTATCCATGAGGCGGAACAATTCATAGGTTTCAATCACGAGAAACACCCGTGAACCAAGACTCTCCAGCTTATTCACGACCTCTTCCATGGTTGGAGCAACTCCTCCGATCGCATTCCCCAATTCGTGGAGGAATCCGCGCTCGGTGGGCTCGATCAGAGGGCTATCCAATATGACCACAGTGGCTCCCTGCGCCTGCGCCTGAGCCGAAAATGTTTGTATCAGTGCGGATTTCCCCACTCCCCCGATACCATGGATATGCACCACAAGCGGGCACTCGTCTTCCAGGCACTGAAGAAGTGTAGCCATCTCCTTGGTCCTACCGACAAAGTTCTCGAGCGCACGCTGAGCAAGAAGATCTTTCATACGACGAGGCATTTTCTTCACCTCCAGATTATACTCTATTAATTATCTATTGAGAGAAGTTCCCATTAGAAAACGTTTGAAGAATATATCCCTCTTTATCAGGTTTCTGAATTAACTGTATAAAATTACTATAAAGTAAAAAAATCAAACAGGCAATATATAACTATTTCTGATCATTCTTTCAATAGGACATCATCTTTATTTTCCAATATCTTTTTAAGATTTTCCCCCTCTGCCCCCACATGTCTATCATGCAACTCAATGGAATGTTTCAATGCTGATTGTTGGAATAATTTCATTTTCCACCCTTAAAATTTTCAAGCTTAATGTCATAGATAAGACCTATTTCTCAAGCCTGTCAATAGGTTTGAACGTCGACAGAACCCGCTCGGCACGCCATTTTTCTTTGAAATCTGGTTTGCCCACTATACTCACAGAACCTTCCATGGTATGCCCTTTGACAGATCCTTTAAAATTCATTCGTTCAGTGCGCCCTTTGAGTTTTCTCTCCAGGGTGAACTCCAATGTGTTCCCCTTTATTTTCCCATCTATAATGGACACCGGTATCAAAGAAGATCCTTCATATGCTTTTCCCTTGATCTCCTGAAAAGCTTGCTCAATCTCTAGTGAATAATGCGTATTACCAGAAATCGTTGGCATGGTCCATTTCCAAACACCTGTGGCATTCGCAGGCATTACCCATAAATAAACATTGTGCCTGTCCCAATTACTGCCCAATACAAAGGAGTTCGGTTCAAAGGGATCATAAGCGATTGGAACGTCATCACTATCACCATCCATATATTTGCTTTCATCAGGATTCCATTTACCCATGTCAAAATCATGAGAGACAACTTTTGTACCGGGGCTGAGTTCCCGGAAAAGCTTCGGACGCAATCTGAGATTGACCTTCGAGAGCAGATAAAGAGTAACCACATTGGCCTGGCTGATATCTGCCTCGAAGAGATCACTAAGCACAAATTCCACTCTGTCTGATACTCCAGCTTCGATGGCGTTTTCCCGGCTTTCTTTGATACGAATGGGATCTATATCGATCCCTACGCCTCGACACCCCATCTCTTTTACAGCTGTGATGACAATGCGCCCATCGCCACAACCGAGGTCGTAAAGCACATCATCCTTGTCCACATCGGCCATCTTGAGCATTTCCATCACAACGTCGTCCGGAGTCGACACATACGGCACCTCAGGCTTTTTTTGCTGGATTTGGGCCGGACTCAAGAGTATAAGAAAAAGTAAAGCAAAAAGACTCATAAGGGCTTTCTTTGTTAATGTTTTTTTCCTTACCATTTAAACAGCTCCAATAGTGCTAGTTTGATACAGACTAAGATTGTATCAGTTTTATTCGCCTAATTTAAAGAATTAATACTTAACATGAATTATTCAAAAACAGGAATGATCCACCACAAAAAATCATTATTGCACTCAAATGTTTAGATGTATAAAATCCTAGGTACCAAATTTCCAACGAAACAAAAAAGAATGGAGCAGAAAAAATGAAGACACGAAATTTAATTCTCTGCGGGTGTCTTGTGATCGTGTGCAGTTTCTGTACAAAAACATCCCAAGAACCGGATGTCTTACCGGCTGTGCCTGAAGGTGCTCAGGCAGTTTCTCTAAAGGGCGAACCTCTCTATGCATCCACACCTTCCGACAATGTACTGGCAAAGCTGGAGGACGCTAAAAATGCCTACGATGACGATTACGAAAATGCTGACAATATCATCTGGTATGGAAGGCGGACGGCTTATGCCGGGGATTACCGGGAAGCCATTCGCATTTACACCCAAGGAATCAGCAAGTTTCCGGATGATGCCCGGTTCTATCGCCACAGGGGCCACCGGTATATCTCTATCCGGGAATTCGACAGAGCTATCCAGGATTTCGAGAAGGCTGCCAGTCTAATCAAAGGCAAAGAGGACCGTATAGAACCCGATGGCATGCCCAACGCCATGAATATTCCCATAAGTACTCTCCACTCGAACATCTGGTATCATCTCGGTTTGGCCTACTTTCTGAAACACGACCTAGAAGACGCCTTGAGGGTGTACCGCATTGGAGTTGAGACCTCCAATAATGACGACAAACTCGTGTCCACCATGCATTGGCTTTACATGACCCTTCGTCTACTGGGAATGGAAGAAGAGGCGGAAAAAGCCCTCGAACCCATTCAACAAGAAATGAAGATCATCGAGAATCAAGTCTATCATCAACTTTGCCTGTTCTATAAAGGCGAACTCATTCTGGAGGAACTGACCTGGGAGGAATCATCCAGCACCACCAATGATGCCTTGTCCTATGGCGTAGGGAACTGGTATTTATACAATGGACAGCGGGATAAGGCGAAACAGCTTTTCGAACAAATTCTCAAGAATAAAACCTGGGCATCCTTCGGTTACATAGCAGCCGAAGCAGACTGGGTCCGGGAGTTCAGCGAATAAGATTACAGCTGTCCTGAACTACAGTCAGAGGATTCTCTTTTATTATTTCTTCTCCGGCAAATGGGAAAGGTCTGGACGAAAGCGGCCAGTCGTGGGAACATAACGCCTGAAACAAGTCACTGTCTCATTCCATATATCCAATATTTCTTCTTCCAACTGCTCATTGGAGACCTCTGCATGTGACCAAAAATCACCTGCACTCTTACCGATTTCGGAATAAAAGAAGCAGGGAGTATCATTTCCAAACTCAACAACATAGGTCTCAAATCCTGTATCTATATTTTTTTCTTTAAACAGTTCAACGATCTTTCTGAAATTTTTCCTGACCTGTTCTATCTTCCCGGGTTTGATATAACACATGCCCCAATACCGGAAAAGCGCTTCTGTAGAATCAAGTCTCGGATTCTCTGGAACATAGGACATCCCGGGCGCTAAGCGAACAACAGAATAATTCACACTTTCAAATGTGCCTGCCATACGTTCTTCCAGGGCCTGATAATTCTCTGTTCCCCATTTCTTCACCACCTCCGACCAGGCACCGAATATCTTATCAAGATCTCCATAGTTCTCCATAGGAAAAGAAAAAAAGTAGTGGTTATCGTCCCTGCTGAATACGTTCACAGGATAGGGAAAATCAGTCTTTTTTAGTGCAGCGGCCATTTCCTTTGCTCCAGCTTCAAAAGCAGCCACTTTTCCCGGTTTGACTATCATCTCTTCCACAAAGAAGCGCTGGACTTTTGGCTTTTCGTCTTGAGCCCAAATGTTTAGGCTGGAAAAAGCTAGTAGGAGACACAAAACTAGTACAAATGATGCTTTACTTTTCATTTAATCCCTCCTTGTTGTTATTGGTAATAGAAATCCGCGCCTGCGAGTAAAAATGCCACATTCTCCAGATTTCAGTTTTACCCCTTATTGACAACATCCATATATCACATCTGAAAAAGGGGAGTCAATAGATATTTGGTCTTGTGTCAAGGCATGACAAAAATGTCCGGTTTTCAGCAAAATAGAAATGTCCATCCTTGTACAAAGTAAAAATTTAGAGTGCGGGTCCTCAATTATCGAAATTGATAGTGATGTGCGCCCGAATTCATACTAGACGTCGATTCCCATTTTACGCATCAGGAGGAGGGCGTTGAAGCTCTCGCATTTGCCGCTTCTGAGCTTGAAATCGAAAAGGAGTTTGTCATCTTTGACAGTACCATCAAAGTGATAGTTTTTGATCTTTTCAGGAAATTCCTCTTCCAGCTTGGTTAATTCAAGGTCGTGTGTGGCAACAAAACCGTTGGATTCACTTGTACAGAGCTGTCTGAGCAAGGCAAGGGCACCTGCCTGGCGATC
>JBATYS010000056.1:0-5335 GCA_049674205.1 Candidatus Aminicenantaceae bacterium | reverse complement strand
GGTTATTGGGTGCGTGGAGTGGATTTAATAAGACCTGAATTTGCAGAGACGGCGGCTGATGATTTCCTTCTTCTCGACCTGAGAGAGCAAACTAACTGTTTGACATCAGTGATCACACCCGAGGGGTCGGCTTTTGATGAAGTCTACCAGCTCGCTGCAGATATGGGTGGAATGGGATTCATCGAGACTGCCGAATGTGAGATCATGAGAAACAGCGCTCTGATCAACATTCACATGATGCATTCGAGTACGGAGAAAGGAGTGAAACGCTATTTTTTCTCTTCTTCGGCCTGTGTTTACAGGGATATAAAGGCGAACGAGCCTGAATTATCGGAAGAAGAGGCCTATCCGGCTCAACCGGACAATGAGTATGGTTGGGAGAAACTGTATGCCGAGCGTATGGCAATGGCGTATGGTAAAAGATACAAAATGCCCGTGCGCATTGCAAGGTTCCAGAACACTTATGGTCCTGAGGGGACCTGGCGTGGCGGCAGAGAAAAAGCCCCTGCGGCCATGTGCCGTAAAATTGCAGAGGTAGAGGACCACATGAAAATTACTGGGATAGAAAAACAGGAGCTCCTGTTGGAGTTTACGAAGGGAAAGTGGTCGACCAATATCATCCCTACATTAGGCCTCAGGAGAACGGCAACAAGACCGATGTTCGATGGGTGGCCCTAAACAACTCAGAAGGAATGGGATTCCTGGCGGTGGGGGAGCCCTATCTGAGTATCAGCGCTTTGCACTTTCTCAATGAAGATTTTGATCCGGGCCCGGAGAAGGCGCAAAGGCATACCTTCCACATAAAAAGACGCGACCTGGTCACTCTTAATCTGGATTATAAACAGATGGGCATGGGTAGGGATACGAGTTGGGGTGAGCGGGCGCGTCCCCATCCAGAATACACGCTGTTTCCCAATAGGCCCTACTCTTACAGCTTTCGGCTCCGTTCTTTCCTCATTGAGGAAAACACTCCCATAAAACTGAGCAAAATAGAATTTCAGGGCAAATACTCAATTCATGAATAGCTAGCGTTTGAAGGTATAAACTTCCATGTTCAACATTAACAAAAAAATGTGGGATTAGACAGGGATCCGTTTCTCTTCCTTGACAACATTCAGGACAAGATGCGTAATAGCCCGTTCTATATTTGATAATGGGAGACTTTTCTTCAGAAAATGTGTGAGGTCTTTACGTCCTTTAAAATAACATATTAGAATTAAATCCCAATCTCCTGTGATTTCATAAATGGCTCCCACTTGAGGAAGTTTAGATATGGCTTTCTGGACCTCGATATCCTTTTCCTGTTTAACACGAAGGCCGATGATAGCCATCAGATTATAACCCAGAGATTCTGTGTCGATCAGAGGAATATATCCTTTTAATACTCCTGAATTTTCAAGCTTCTTTACTTTGTTGTGGAGAGTTGCGGGTGAGATTTCGAGTTTCTTAGCTACCTGACGAAAGCTCATCCGTGCATTTTTGTTCAGAGCCTTTAAAATATTTTTGTCCAATTCGTCTATCATCATGGATCTCATTTTAGCCAAAATAGAAAAAATCCGCAAGTAAACAATCATACAATTAAATACAATATTTTTGCATGATTGAACACATTATAGTTCTAATTCTAAATACTATTTCGATTTGCAGAATATTTCTTGACATTTATATTTTTTAATTCATATTATTTTAAGTGAGGTGATTAGAATATAAGGGGAAATTGTAAAACGGTCGCAGAGGTAACTTATCTTTGAGTGTATCTGGTAGGATGAATTTAAAATTGGCTTAATATAAATTTGAAGGAGGATACAGTGTTAATCTATCTATATTTTACATGTCAGTAGCTTGTATGCATTTAGCTTATATGCTTTGGGGAAAGATTCATATTATGAAGGAGGAACAATGAAAACAAAGAGAAACCCATCTCACATATTTATTATACCTCTATTTCTCCTAATATTTGCTGCGAGCTTTTCTTTTGGGCAAATTATTACAGGAAAGATAGAAGGAGTCGTCACAGATAATGAAGGCGTGCCTCTCCCGGGCGTAACAGTCGAAGCGACAAGCCCAGCAGCGATGGGAATGCAATCAGCTATTACTTCAGACAAAGGTTCATACCGGTTCAGCAATTTATCGCCCGGCATGTACAAACTGGTTTTTAACTTAGATGGTTTTAATAGAACCGAAGCAGAAAATATTAAAGTGACTATAAATTCAACTATCACCCTCAACATAACGTTGAATCAAGCGACACTAGAGGAAACTGTCGTCGTCATAGCCGAAAGCCCAGTCATTGATGTCAAAAAGTCGGGAGTTTCGTCAAATTTTTCCACAGAAGATTTGGAAAATGTTCCTGCTGGACGGCATTCCTTTGCGGATATTGTGAAACAAGTCCCAGGTATGCTGTCTGAAGGTGAATCCGGAGCTTTAAGGTGGTCTTTTGCTGGTTCGGGAGAAGAAGGGAATGCCTTTTATTTTGATGGCGTTGACCAGAGTAGCCCTGAATTAGGTATCCCCTGGACAAATCCAAATCAAGATATTTTCGAGGAAGTTGAGGTTTCAGGGATAGGCCCTGCTGCCGAATATGGATTGATAACAGGTGCTGTGATTAATATTGTCACAAAATCAGGAGGGAATAAATTTTCAGGGTCCTTATCCTATTATGGGCGAAATGATTTCACAACCGGAGACAATAATCCTGATCCGGAGATGTATGAATCCTTTAAGCGATTTTATAGATATGACATGTCCTTGTCTTTAGGCGGCCCCATCGTAAAAGACACACTTTGGTTTTTCGGTAACTTCAATATACGAAGAGCTAAAGAATCAGACTGGCAAGGAGATCCTGATTATGTAGCTAAAGACATACAGGACGAAGGCTTTTTCAAATTGACTTCCAATATAAACAATCAGCATAAATTTGTTGCCAGTTTTGCTTACGAAAACGAAGATTTTGGCGAGGTTCCTGATCCATGGAACTTGCCTGAAACAGTGATTAAAGAAGTCGTACAGACTTATATTTGGAACGTACGGTATACCTGGCTGGCCAGCAGCAATTCCTTTTTGGACATTAAATATGCCGGATGGTGGAGCCCTGATGACTACACTGTTCCAGTAGCTGGTGCTGACCTCAACAAACGAGGCCATTTTGATGATGCGACAGGAGTGCTATCCGGAGCCCCGTGGTGGGCGGGGAAATGGGATATAAACACTCATCAAGTTAATGCCGGCTTCTCCCATTTTGCTGAGGATTTTCTGGGAGCGGATCACGACTTCAAAATTGGGATTCAATACAATAGAGGAAGCCTGGAAGCCATGGGAGGCTACCCTGGAGGTGGTATTTATATAGATTATTATGGCGAACCTTATTATCTGTATGAACAACAACAATACTCGTACGGAGGAATAGTAGATAAAATCGGAACTTTCTTCGATGATTCTATCAGCATCGGAGACAGGCTAACTGTCAATTTAGGATTAAGGTTAGACCACCAGAAGGCCACCTATCCTGCTCTTCCTCTGTTGGATGGATGGGAAAAAACCAGTGAAAATGCCAAGGGAATAGATGATCTAATAACCTGGAATGTCTTTTCGCCCCGAATCGGCATTGCTTTCCAGTTAACTCCGGATTGAAAAACTCTGCTCAAAGCCAATTATGGCCGTTATTATGATGCCATGCATATTTCAAACTTTGCTTGGCCGGGACCTGGATATACAGATTGGTATATGTATTGGTGGGACTGGGAGTTTGAAGAATGGGTGCTCATTGATCACGCCCCCGCAGAAATAGGCTATATCATGGATCCTAATATAAAGAATCCCTATTCCGAGCAACTGTTCATCGGTTTAGAGAGAGAGCTTATTACTGACTTTTCCTTGGGAGCCATGTACATGCGCAAAACCGAAGGAAATAGCATTGGTTGGGAAGGAAGAAATACGGAATACGAGCAGGTGCAAAGAGTTTCTCCTGATAATGGCCAATCATACACGGTCTTCAACAGAACTGGTCCTTATCCGGAAACCTGGCAGACCAATCCCGAAGGTTATGGCCAAAAATACAATGCTTTTATTCTTTCTCTTGACAAGAGGTATTCACGAAACTGGATGATGAATGCTTCTCTCACATGGAGTCATTCGACTGGCTTAAATATGGTGGCACAATCAACAAGCCAACACGTTTTGACGAGTTACGCGGGTAACTTTGGTGTGGACCCCAATGATCTGATCAACGCAGATGGGGACCTGCAGCATGACAAAAGGTGGGTCGTTAAATTTTCGGGCGGTTATAACTTGCCATGGGATATTTTCTTCGCTGCCTACTTCACCTACCAGGCGGGTCTCCCACGCCCGGCTCTTGTAAGGGTCTCCGATCTGGAACAAGGACGGCAGGAGATTCTGGCAGAACCAAGAGGTGAAAGAAGATATCCTTCATTCTATACCCTAAATCTAAGAGCGCAGAAAACCTTTGCACTTAAAGGATCATGGAAGCTTAAAGTTATGCTCGATCTATTCAATGCCACCAATGACGATGCATTTAGATCCTGGAGATCAAACAGTATGTGGCGTGATACTTTCAATGAACAATCGGATCTCCCTGATCCAATAAGCCTGCAGTTAGGCTTAAAGCTGGAGTTTTAATTGATCTAGGTCCAAAAATCTAAATATCTCATCCCCAGAGTAAAATCTGTGAGAGAAGGATTGCTCTATGTCTAACAGGGAATAAGCCTTTTTGTAGAGAACTCAGATTTCTCCTTTAGATAAGAGCTCAACTAGAAACTCTCTCCGTAAAGTTAGATAATGTAGGCTTAAACAGAAAGAGCGGTGCACCGCATATAAACATCAAGTTCAACGAATATGGTGTATTTCTGAGGAGGTTAGTCAGTCAAAGATGACTTGAAATGATTAAGGTTCACTGGCTACCGGAGTCTTGAAAAGTGAAAAATGTTAAAGGCTATAAATGCATTCAATGTGGGACTGATTTTAAAACAGATGATATCGAGTATACCTGTAATAACTGCAAGGGTTACCTACAGGTCACCTATGATTACCAGTACATTAAAGAGAATTTAAAAAAATCAGATCTAGCAGAGAATCCAGATTACAGCATGTGGCGCTACAAAACTCTTCTTCCCGTTGAAGACCTTTCAAGAAAACCCATCGTGCAGATAGGATGGACGCCGTTGTATGAGGCTGAAAAATTAAGTAGTAAACTAGGGATAAAAAATCTCTATATTAAAGACGAAGGAAGAAATCCGAGCGCCTCGCTTAAAGATAGACCGGGAGCCATTGCTGTCGTAAAAGCCCTCGAAATGAGTGAAAAGGTCATTACCTGTGCCTC
>JBATYS010000055.1:0-2893 GCA_049674205.1 Candidatus Aminicenantaceae bacterium | reverse complement strand
GAGAAAAACCCTTGAATGTCTTGATCGAGAGTCCGGTTTTAAGAGTATATCCTTCTTCGGAGGAGGCTGAAAAACCCAGAGATTTCAGGCTGATCTTTCCCTTTGTGATCGACAAAGCAATTATCAGAAACGGCGAACTTTACTATTGGGGGAGAGAAACCCGGATCCAATCCAAGGGGATCCATGCATCTCTCACGCAAAATAGGGATAGGTATGCTCTGGATGTTGAGATCGAAAAGAATGATTTCCTTCTGGGATCAGCCCAACAACGGATAGAAGGCAAAATTAGCCTTTCACTGGAAGGTCAGGGGGAATCTTTTAATATAAAAAAGGCAAAGATAAGCAGTCCGAAAGGAATTTTCAGAGCCAGCGGGGAAGTCAGCAATCTTGCTGATCCTGTCATAGAGCTGAGCACGTCCTTCAGCATCCCCATGGATGTTATCCTTCAATATGTGGAGATCCCTTTTGAATGGGATGGGAAGGTCCTTGGAGAGGGTGTCCTGTCGCGCCGGAATAGTTTGATCGCATTTGAAGGTTCCCTGTCGAGCAAAACTCTCCGGCTCAATGAGACACCCATGGGGATCGTTCAGGGGAATATCAGATACACGCAAACTTCGGGTGGGACCTTGGATCTGAACTTTCAGAGAGAAAATCTACCGCGCGAGTATGTGGGGATCCGTTTCCAGGGAGACCGAGTGGATGGATTGGCACGAGGTATTTATCTTGATCCTATAATGGATTATCTCGATATACCTTGGCCTATCTCATCGCCAGCATGGGGAAATTTTTCTGTTTATCATGGGAAATTCGAAGCCGATATCGATTTTAGAGACGAGGTCGATCAACCTGATCCAGAGGGATATCTTCTTCGCGGTCAAGTCAACCTGACTGTGTTGGATGAGGTTGTTACGCTCACCTCTCAAAGTCTAGATTCAAACATGGCAAAGCTGAATGTAGAGGGGGTCATCGCCATCGGCAAGAATGTTGATGTTTTGATCGATGGTGATGTGAAGGATGTCAAACTCACCAGACAGCTCCTTTCAATTTTACTCCGCAAGAATTTTGAGTTTCCAGAAATTAGAGGGCGGGGACAGGGGATCGTGCGTATTTTTGGTGATTTTTCACACCCTCAGGTGAGTGCGACGGTCTCCCTCTCTCCTGGAGGATTCGACTTGTTTGATGTCGAATCTGTAAGCGGGGAAATTGAGATCTATCAAGATAATTTTCAGGGGATATTTGATGTCGATGACCCTACGATGAGAGGGAGGGTCAATCTTGTCTCAAATCTCAATCGAGTTAAAGCGAAGATCCAGCTGGATGAAGGATTGACAGAGAAGATATTGCCCAATCTGGAGATCTTGATCCCGCTCAAAGGCAATGCCACCGGGGAGTTCGAATTTGAACAGGAAGGGGATAAGATCCGGGTTTTCGGAGGATTTTTCGGCCAGAAGATGCAGCTTGTCGATCAGACAGCCGTTCAGGTCAAAGGGAGCTTTGATTGGGAGGAGGATCATCTCAATTTTTCTGATCTTCAGTTTGGCATGTTTGGAGGACAGGTACAGGGGACTGCTCTTCTAAGGCTTTTAAGCCGGCAATTCTCTATGGATTTCACGACCACTGACGTGGATCTAACCCATGTTTATCCGGCCCTCCAGGGAAAATTGTCTTTTCAGTTGAAGGGAGGGGGCGCTTTTGGGCAGGATTATGCCCGTGGTCCATTCGAGATCAAAGACCTGTTTTTCGAGCCATTCCAGAGAACAGAGGCTGCCGGAGAAGTGAAATTGAGTTTCACAGAAGACCATCTGGACCTCAAGGTTGACGGAAGTTTTCTTCCCGGAAAGAATCCTTTCTCAGTGTCGCTCGGCATCCCCCTATTGGAAGAGACCATTAAGGGCGAAATAAACGGGTCCTTTACCAATCCCGACATCCTTTTGCCGTGGAGCGGTGCTAGGATGGAGATTGGGTATATTGCAGAGTTGAATGGCCTGAAAACTTCCCCTATGATAAGGGGAGCTATAGATGTTCAGGGGACAGTTCTCCCGTTTCCCAATTTTGCGCAGGCACTCAGGGATTTTTCCGCACTGGCCTCCTTTAATGGAGGTGATGTCACTATCCGGTCCTTCCAGGGAAAATTTGGTGGCGGGGATATTCAGGGCTCGGGAACACTCTCGGTAGGAATGGGAGGAGTTGAGGAGATCGATATCAGAGGAGAGGGGAAAGATATGCAGTTGGCGCTCCTTGAGAGGACGCGGGCTTTGGCAGATGGCACGATCAGGTTGATCAAAAACGCCAACAGATTTGAATTGATCGGTGATTTCTATGCCCACAGAGTTCTTTGGAGAAGGGAACTGGACGAAAAATTTGCCTTTTCCACGACTACCCTATATGCCTCACGCAGAGAGCCCACCTTTTTTGATGACCTTAACTTGAATATCCGTTTGAGGGCAGATGATGATGCATGGCTGGAAAACACTTTGGGGAATATCAGAGGGAAGTTTGACCTGATGGTGACAGGAAACATCCTGTCTCCCATTGTCATGGGAGATATCGAAACTCTGGAAGGCGAAGTCTATTTCCAAGACCGGGAATTCAGGATTTTAAACGGCAGGGTGAGTTTTATCAATCCTGCAAGGATCGAGCCCTACATCACTTTCACGGGAGAAACGTACGTGAAGGATTACCGCGTGACGTTTTCTCTGGACGGATTGATGGAAAGCCTCAATCCTAATTTCAGCTCATCCCCTCCGCTGCCTCCTGAGGATGTCCTCGCTCTTCTGGCAATGGGCGAAGCCTTCAAACGGACATACCAGTATGATCGGAGCACACAGCTCAGCACGGCTTCACTCCTGTCTTTTCAGCTTTCTGAACAGGCGAAAAAAAGTGCTGAAGGTAT
>JBATYS010000054.1:0-7936 GCA_049674205.1 Candidatus Aminicenantaceae bacterium | reverse complement strand
TCCACTGGGAAAAATAGAGTTCGTTTCACCGAATTTGTTTATATGAATTTTAAAGAAAGGTTGCTATGAGCGGCGGTTGGTTCACGACAAAACTTAATTATGTGATTGGTTGGGGGCGTAAGTTCTCTCTATTTCACTATCCCTTTATCACAGCCTGCTGTGGTATGGAGTACATGTCTACAGCGTGTGCCCACTGGGATTTTGACCGTTTCGGTTGTGGATTAACAACGTTTTCACCGCGTCAAGCGGATTTAATTATGGTTGTGGGAACGATCTCGCAAAAAGAAGCACCCGTGTTGAAAACCATCTATGACCAGATGTGTGAGCCGAAATGGGTCCTTGCAGTCGGGGCTTGCACTTTAAGTGGGGGCATCTATGATAACTATGCCGTCGTCCAGGGGATCGACAACATCATTCCAGTAGATGTGTATGTCCCGGGTTGCCCCCCTCGTCCTGAGACAATTTTGGATGCGATCGTCAAGCTTCAGGAAAAGATCCAGAATCAAGAGCAAGAGTTCCGATGGAAAAAAAGAAAATAGCTGAGATCCTTAAAGAGAGATTTCCAGAAAAGATCAAGGAGACATCTGCCCAATTTGGTGATGAAACCGTGGTCATCGATAGGGATTTCCTTCTGGATCTCTCAAAATTCCTGATGAAGGAACCCTATGAGTACACCATGTTGCTTGATCTGACCTGTGTGGATTATTTAGGAGACGATTTTCGTTTTGAGATGGTCTATCATCTTTTTTCTATCACAAATAATGACCGAGTGAGGATAAAGGTTCGGTTATTAGAGAAAGATCTTAAAATCGATTCACTGACACCTCTCTGGAAAAACGCGAACTGGCTGGAGAGAGAGGTCTTTGATATGTTCGGTGTCCATTTCGAGGGACACCCCTATTTAGTACGGTTATTTATGTACGATGGTTTCGAGGGGCATCCGCTGCGGAAGGATTATCCTCTACGCAAGCGGCAGCCCATGATTCCCATGAGAAGAAAAGAATGACGTACCGGATCCAGAAAGAAGCGAAAAAAGAGAGCATGCTCATCAACATGGGGCCTTCGCACCCTGCTATGCACGGCACCATCCGGATCATGCTCGAGCTTGATGGAGAGAGAGTCCTGAATGCCGAGTTGGAAGTGGGGTATCTCCACAGAGGTTTTGAAAAAACATGTGAGCACAAAACCTATTTCAATCTCCTCCCATACACAGATAGATTGAATTATGTCTCTCCTTTGATCAATAACTTGGGTTATGTGATGACAATGGAGAAGATGCTTGGCATCGAAGCCCCTGAAAGAGCTCAGTTTATCCGAGTGATCATGAGCGAACTCTCCCGAGTTTCTGACCATCTCACGGCCCTAGCCGCTATGACGATGGAATGCGGAGCATTCACCGCTTTTCTCTACTATATTCAAGCAAGAGAGGAAATTTGGAAAGTCATAGAACAGACCACAGGAGCACGGATGACGACATCCTACATCCGCATCGGTGGTGTGAGGGCTGATCTGCATCCAGAGATCGATCCTTTGTTGAACAAAGCCATAACCGTTAATCGGGCACTGCTCAAAGACTGCCACGGACTCCTTGATAAAAACAAGATCTGGTTGAACAGAACAAGGGATGTGGCTGTGGTGAGTCCTGAAATGGCGATCAACTATGGATTCACAGGTCCTTGCCTGAGAGCGAGTGGTGTCTCTTACGATGTGCGCAAGGCTCATCCTTATTGCACTTATGATCAAGTGCGATTTGAAATTCCTCTTGGTGACAATGGCGACAACTTTGACAGATACATGGTTCGTATGAAGGAAATGGAGCAGAGCCTCAAGATCATTGAACAAGCACGAAAAAAAGTACCACTATCTCCCCCCTCTGTTTTAGCTGATGGTCTCGAGCCGGCAGAGGCGATTAAGGCTTCGAGAGCAAAGAAAACGGAGGCGAAAATCACGCTTTCGCCTAACCTAGAGGGCTCTGAGAAAGAGGTTTACCCCCGGATCCTGACCAAAGGGAAAAAATACATCGTTCCTCCGAAAGAGGATACCTATACAAACATCGAAGGTCTGATCAATCACTTTAAGTTTTTTATGAAAGGACATGGCATCAGGCCTCCAAAGGGTGATGTTTATTTCTCGGTTGAGGGGGGCAGCGGAGAGGTCGGATTTTATATTGTATCTGATGGGACAGACAAGCCCTATCGGCTTCATCTCAGAGGACCCTGTTTCCACATCGTCTCTGCTTTAGAAGAGATGATCCAAGGTCACTATATTGCAGATATCATCCCGACATTTGGCGGTCTGAACATGATCGGAGGAGAGCTGGACAGATGAGTCCTGAATTTTCCGAGCAGACAAGAAAGAAGCTTGAAGAAGTCATTGCTCGCTATCCGCAGAAAAGGGCTGCGTTGCTTCCAATCCTGCATCTCGTGCAGAAAGAAATCGGCTACATCTCTGGGGCAGAGGAAAAACAGGTCGCTGACCTGTTGGAGATCAAGCCCATCCAAGTGAGAGAGGTTGTCACATTTTATACGATGTACAACCGCCAATCCGTAGGAAAGTATCACATCCAGGTCTGCTCCAACCTGACGTGTTCATTGCTGGGAGCACAGACTCTCATCGATTACTTGATGGAAAAATTGGGGATCGACCTGGGTGAGACAACAGAGGATAAGAAGTTCACGCTCAGCACAGTTGAGTGCCTCGGGGCTTGCGAACATGCGCCCTGCATGATGGTCAATTATGACTATTACGGGAATCTGGACAAGAAGACAATTGATAAAATCCTGGATAACTTAGAATAAAAACGAAACAGTGAAAGAAAAACTTTTAAGTAAACTTTTTGATGTTGAAAACGCCCACACGATGAGTGTCTATATACAGAAGGGTGGATACAAAGCTGTCCAGAAAACTCTCAAGGAAATGACTTCGGAGAAAATTCTCGATGAAGTCAAGGAAGCAAACCTGCGGGGTCGAGGGGGCGCTGGATTTCCTGCAGGGGTCAAATGGGGTTTTGTGCCAAAGGGAACGGACAAACCCAAGTATCTCTGTGTGAACGCTGATGAAGGCGAACCCGGCACATTCAAAGACCGCTATATCATGACACACAATCCCCATCTGCTATTAGAGGGAACCATCATCACTTCCTATTGCGTAGGTATCCACAATGCCTTCATCTACATCCGAGGCGAATATGAGGTAATTGCCCTCAGACTAGAGGAGGCGATAGCAGAGGCTTACGCAGAAGGATATCTTGGGAAAGACATTCTCGGGAGTGGTTTTGACCTGGAAGTCTGTGTCCACAGAGGAGCGGGTGCTTATATCTGTGGGGAAGAGACCGCTCTCTTGGAGTCCCTCGAGGGGAAAAGAGGAAACCCCCGCTTGAAACCCCCATTCCCGGCTTCTATCGGGCTTTTTAAGTCTCCCACAGTGATCAATAACATCGAAACGCTCTCGAATGTCCCATTTATTATTCTAAACGGAGCGGATTGGTTCAAAAAACAGGGACTGCCCAAGGATGGAGGAACACGGATCTTCGGTGTGAGCGGGATGGTGGTCAAACCTGGGATTTTCGAACTCCCGGTTGGGACAAACCTTAAAGAGATCATCTTCAAACATGCCGGCGGCATGAAAAAGGAAAAAACGCTGAAAGCTGTCATACCCGGCGGGATGTCAGCGCCAATCCTGACGCCTGACGAGATCGATATACCGATGGATTTCGATTCTCTCATGGAGGCAAAATCCATGCTCGGATCGGGTGCCATTATTGTTATCGATGAAGAAACCTCTATGCTGGAAGTGCTGAGGCTCGTTACCAAATTTTACTCCCATGAGTCTTGCGGCCAGTGCACGCCCTGTCGTATCGGAAATGCTTGGATCAACAAGACAGTCAATCGTATGGCGAACGGTGAAGGCAAAAAAGGTGATATCGACAATATTGTCCGCGTGGCCTCCAATATATTGGGAAAGACTCTGTGTCCTCTTGGGGACGCGGCGGCTATGCCAATCCTCTCGATTGCCCAGAAATTCAGAGATGAACTTGAATCTCACATCAAGGACAAATGACCGGATAAAAGGAACCCGATGGTAAAGATTTTCATAGATGGTCAGCCAGTTGATGCACTTGAGGGTACAACTATCTTCAACGCAGCTAAAGAAGCGGGAATTGCTATCCCTCACTTCTGCTATCATCCTGCCTTCGAGCCAGAAGGAACCTGTCGCATGTGCTTAGTCGAGATCGAGGGAATGCCCAAACTGGAGCTATCCTGTTCCACACAAGTCCGAGAAGGGATGAAGGTTTTTACCAAAAACGAAAGAGTTGTTGAAGCGAGAAAGGGAGTCTTGGAGTTCTTGCTCGCTGAACACCCGCTGGATTGCCCCATCTGCGATCAAGCAGGAGAGTGTAAGCTCCAGGATTATTACGAGGAGTATGGCCTGTTTGATAGCCAATTCAGCGAGGTCAAAGAAAAGAGACGGAAAAAGGCCCAGATCGCAAGAAATCTCCTTCATGACCAGGAACGTTGTGTCTTGTGCAGGCGTTGCGTGCGTTTTTTGAAAGAAGTGACAGGGACATGTGAGCTGGGTGTTTTTGAAAGGGGTAACCACACAGAGGTCAACATCCTGGATGAGATTTATGTGGACAATAATTATTCAGGGAACCTGGCTGAAATATGTCCTGTAGGGGCCATTACCGATTCTGATTTTCGATTCAAGACTCGGAGCTGGTTTCTGGACAGTGGCGATTCTATCTGCCCCCACTGTAGCAGAGGATGCAGCATCTCTATCCATTACATAAGTGCTTTTCACCGTTTTCCAGTCCCCAAGCGTGTGTTTCGATACAATTCCAGGAAAAATCCTGCTATCAATGGATTCTGGATATGTGACGTCGGACGCTATAATTATTCCTACCTGGATGATAATCGTCTCGAAAGGATCATCAACAATAGCAGAGAGGACAATCTAACATGGGAGACTGTGATTCCTTTCATCGCTAAGAAGATGAGACGACTCAGAGATATGGACGAAGCGTCTCATATAACCCTCATCTTGAATACATGGCTAACCAATGAGGAATTGTTCCTTGTGAAAAAACTGTTTATCGAAAACTTTCATGTTGAAAAGATCTTCTTTGTTGATCCGCCTCAGGGAAAAGCTGATGATATCTTGCTCACATCGGAACGCACCCCAAACAGGAGAGGTGCACATGAGATTGGTTTTGAAATAAAGCCTTTGGATTGGAGTATGCTTTCAGAGAATACAGATATGCTTTTGGTATTCGGAAGCTTTTTAACGGAGCAGACAAAATCCGGGGAGATCAAAACTCATCTCGATAAAATAAAAAACACGATCCTTTTAACTCCTCACTCCAGTGATTTGGACGCGCTCGTGGATGTTGTTTTACCCACAACTGTGATTCCTGAAAAATCTGGATCTTTAACAAATGTGGACGGAATTGTTCAAGAATTTTCGCCTGTCCTTGAAGGTAAAGGGGAGTCACGGCCGGAATGGAAGATTCTTATCGACCTGGCGAATTTGGCGAATGCTGATTTCAGCGTCAAGACATTCACATCACCTGCCATGATTCTAGAGGAAATGGGCAAAGAAATAGCTTTCTTTAAGAAAAGACAATGATTGACATACTCATCGTGCTGATCAAGGTCGTTTTAGCCATGATGTGGTTTCTTGTTCTTGCACTCTATCTGACCTGGGCAGAACGGAAAGAAAGCGCCGTCATGCAGGATAGAATAGGAGCGAATAGGGCGAACATCTGGAAATTCCGGATTATCGGCCTATTCCAGCCTTTTGCCGATGCCGTAAAGATGTTTTTTAAAGAGGATTTTACTCCCGTCTTTTCCAGAAGATTCATCCATAACCTCGCTCCATTCCTGTCCTTCTTTTTTGTACTGGTGACAATCGCCGTTGTCCCCTTTGGGGATGTCCTCCGTCTGGGAGGGAGAGAGATCAAGCTTCAAGTTCTGGATATCGATGTTGGCCTTCTCTTTCTTATAGCTATGCTGTCCATGAGCATTTACGGTGTGATCTTGAGCGGTTGGGCTTCTAACAGCCGCTGGACACTTTTGGGCGGCTTAAGAGGTGCTGCACAACTTGTATCATATGAGATAGCCCTTGGGCTGTCGTTGATCGGTTTGATCATGGTTTTTCCCTCGCTTTCGCTATCCAATCTCGTTCAATACCAGGGAGAGCTGCTCTTTGGATGGCTGCCAAAATGGGGGATCATCTACCAACCTTTGGGCTTTATCATCTTTCTGTTCGCTGCTGTCGCAGAGTCGGAGAGAGTTCCCTTCGACCTGCCTGAGGGGGAATCTGAGATCATCGGCTTTTTTACGGAGTACAGTGGCCTCAAATGGGGACTGTACATGTTTACAGACTTCATGAAGGTCTTGATCGTGGCCTGCCTGCTCACTACACTCTTTTTTGGTGGATGGCAGGTCCCTTGGTTGGCTGCGGATGGATTCCATTTCCCATGGGGAGGACAGTGGCTTCTGCCTCATGGGATCGTAGTGGCACTCCAGGTATTAACCTTTAATCTCAAAGTCTTCTTTTTCTGCTGGTTCCAAATTCTCGTTCGTTGGACCTATCCGCGTTTTCGTTACGATCAATTAATGGACTTAGGCTGGAAACTGCTCATCCCTTTAAGCCTATTTAACATTGTGGCAACTGCCATTATTATGAGCTTATAATACAATGATAAAAGCATTAGGTTATTTCATCGAACTTATTAAAGGAAGCATTATCACAACACGGCATTTTGTCGTGAACATGAATTTCCATATCCTCAAACTCTTCGGGATCAAAACTAAGAGAAAAGGGGCCGTTACTACACAGTATCCGGAAGAAAGAGTAGAGATCGCCCGCAGGCATCGCAGCCTCCATCGATTGATGAAGAGGGAAGACGGCAAGCCTCGATGCGTTGTCTGTATGTTGTGTGCTACGGTCTGTCCTTCGGAATGTATTTACATCGAGGCGGCAGAGGACCCCGATCCCGAAATCCAGAAATATCCTTCCACATTCATCATCGATCTCACGCGATGCTGTTTCTGCGGATTCTGTGTAGAGGCTTGTCCGGAGGACGCCATCCGCATGGATACAGACGAAGTCGAGATCGCTGAGTATTCACGAGAGAGTTTGATTTACGATCTTGATAAACTCACCCGATGACCCCCCAAAAGATCATTCTTGGGCAGTTCGATATCTACGGAATCAGAGATGGTTTCTTCTACCTGGATGGAGGAGCCATGTTCGGGGTCGTGCCCAAACCCATTTGGGCGAAATTGTTTCCTGCCGATGAATCGAACAGAATTCAAATGGGTCTCAACTCCATCCTCATAAAAGCTGACAAAGAGTTGATCCTCGTCGATACGGGTGTCGGATCCTTGATCCCCCCCAAGTTCTATGATTATTATGCCATCGAGAGAGAGCCTGATCTGGTGGGGTCGCTCAAGGAAATTGGCATTTCCCCCGATGAAATCACTTTTGTGATAAACACACACCTTCATTTTGACCACTGTGGGGGGAACACTACCAGGAACGAACAGGATGATATCGTACCGACATTTCCGAATGCCAAGTATGTCATACAAAAGGGGGAGTGGGAATACGCCCTCAATCCCCACTTCAGGGATAAAGTCAGCTACTTTAGTGATAATTTTTTACCTCTCAAGGAGCATGGACAGCTGCAGCTTGTGGATGGCGATACAGAGATTATCAGTGGTGTTTTTGTTGAACTCATGCCTGGACATACATCTTTCCATCAGGGTGTGAGAGCCCGATCTGGAGCAGAAACATTCGTTTTTTTTGGAGATATGGTCCCCACATCCGCCCATCTAGGATTGGGTTATATTGCCAGCTATGATCTTTTCCCTGTGACAACTCTCGAGACCAAGGCCTCATATTTCGAGAAAGCGGTGAAGGAAAATTGGAT
>JBATYS010000053.1:0-2438 GCA_049674205.1 Candidatus Aminicenantaceae bacterium | reverse complement strand
GTATATATCAGGAAATAATCTTTGGGCTAAATCTGGTTTGAAAGCTGGGGCAACACTTTCCTTTGCAGGCGAAAATAGTGCCATTTACAACGCATCCAATCTATTCGCAGCCAAGGTCGGTTTTTTCTATTCCATTCCCATTTCAGAGTCTATTTCTGTACAACCTGAAATTTACTTCGCCATGAAAGGGGGAAGATATTATAGTGCCAGTCAGAGATCGACTGAATCAGCACATCTTAATTACATCGAAATTCCTCTCTTGCTCAATGTTGCATTGGTGAAGCAAAAATTTGAAATATATCTTGGACCTTACGTCGGTTTTCTTATCGGATCTACGGAAATTGATAAAGAGCATGATTGGACGTGGATCGAGAATGAGGTCAAAGATTATGATTATGGCGTTTCCTTGGGAGCCAGGTATCATATTACCAGAGTTGTATTTGTGGACATCCAATTCAATAATGGACTGACTAAAGTAGCCTTTGATCCAGATCCAGGATCTGACAGATTTCACAAAAATAAGACGTTATCGCTATTGATTGGCTTCAATTTCTAATTTGGTTTCAAAGCAGACTCTTTCAAATTTCTATGTCAATTGACAGTTTTCTATTGAATTGATATTCTTTCAGGGTCCAAATTCAAGGGGAAATCATTCCCGAAGATGGCATCTAAGCGCAAAATCATATCATACACTTCCGGAGGTTTGTCTTTTCTACTTTTTTTAGCAATTCTTTTGGTGGATTTTGCAGATCAATCCTTGTTGCCCCCTCTGATCAATACTTTACTCGAGGATTTTTTCCAGGATACGGTGAATGTTGTGCCTCTAGGATGGGTGACATTCACTTTTACGATTCTCTCTGCAATCTCTATGATCGTAGCAGGTATTTATGCCGATCGGAAGTCCAGGGTGAAAATCTGCTTTGCCGGATGTTTGGTCTTTTGTGTCTCTTCAGCCCTAACCATATTTGTCCCTCACGGGCAGATGGGATATGTGTTCTTCTACATCACACGCGCTCTCAATGGTATCGGCGTGGGTGCGATCATACCCACGATCTTTTCCCTGGTGGGCGATACAGCAAATCCCAATCGCCGTTCCACTGCATTTGGCTTCGTCTCTGCAGCCATCCTCATCGGCCGGATGGCTGGGTTTGTGCTCGCCGGCTCCTTAGCCGACCACTGGAGGATGGCCTATTTTATGGTGGGCGTCACGGGCCTCATCCTCGCTTTTGGCCTGCTTCGCATTCCCGAACCAAAACGTGGCGCTCAAGAAGAGGAATTGCACGATCTCATTGTGGAGGGAGCTGAATATCGCTTCCGAATCTCCAAGAAAGATATCAAACACATCTGGGCCAACAAAAGTAACTTCTGGCTGATCGTGAATTTTATCGACGTCATTCCCGGATCCATCCTCATCTTTCTGATCTTCAAGTACATGAAAGATATCCACAACATGGAAGCCTTTTCGGTCAATTTTGTGATATTAATGGTCGTTTTCTCTGGCGTCTTTGGTGCGCTTTCATTCGGAAGAATAGGGGATTGGGGTTTCCAGAGGGACAAGCGGGCAAAAGCAATGATTGCATTGTTATGTAATGTTTTCCCCATTCTGTTCATGATCCTTTTCCTTCGTGCCGACTTTTGGATCCCAGAAGGAGCCACTCTTTCACAAACTTTAGCTGTTCCAGGTGTTTGGGCTCTTATCATCACAATAGTGGCAGCCATGTTCATCAATCAGGGCGTCAACCCAAACTGGTACAGCTCCCTCACGGATATCAATCTTCCGGAACACAGGGCTACAATGATCTCATTCGCCTCGATCATGGATTTGATGGGGCAGGCGATAGGTCCCCTTGTGGCCTCCTATCTGGCGACGATCTGGGACTTGAAGACAGCGATGTGGTCTGTGCTTGTATTCTGGGTGCTCAACATCTTTCTCTGGCTCCCCGTACTTGCTCACATTCGGGGGGATTTAGCGAATGTGCACAGAGTTCTCAAAGAGAGAGCCTTGGAAATGAAAGATCATCGGCATTAAGATATTCCAGGTTAAAATATACCAATACTGGATATTTAGGTGTAAGATACAATAAAGCGCAAATTTAAGCGAAAAGGATACATAGGTTAGGACTGGGATCTGATGCACGAGGATAAGGCGGCGATTCTCTTCAATCCTTCGGCAGGGAGGGGAAAAGCACTAAAAAAAAAGAACCGGCTGGAAGAGCTGCTGAAAAAACATGATATTACGTATGATCTTTTCGTCACGCAGAGTGAAGAGGATCTTTTAGGGCTCACCCAGGAAAAATCCAAAGAGTATAACGTACTGGTGGGTGTCGGTGGCGACTCTACTTTTAACATCATGGCCAATGAGATTTACAAAAGGAGTGCAGATGTCTCATTGGGGATGATCGGATTGGGATCGTCGAACGATATTTTGAAAGAATTCG
>JBATYS010000052.1:0-2258 GCA_049674205.1 Candidatus Aminicenantaceae bacterium | reverse complement strand
ATCGGGTTCAAACCCATGTCTTTGGCATGCTCCGATGTTGTTAAAACGAGGGCAGCCGCTCCATCTGTCAGTCCCGATGAGTTGCCCGCAGTCACAGTGCCCCCCTTTTTGAAAACTGTAGGTAATTTTGCCAGTTTCTCCAGAGTTGTTTCCGGACGAGGATGCTCGTCTGTTGTTATGATAAGTTCACTGCCTTTCCTGTCTTTTATCCTGACCGGCACAATCTCATCATCGAACAATCCATCTTCGATAGCTTTATTTGCCTTCATCTGGCTCTCGTATGCAAACTTGTCCTGTTCACCCCGGGAGATCCCGTATTTTTCTGCTAAGATTTCAGCTGTTTCTCCCATTATCATATCTGCCAAGGGGCAGAACAATCCGTCTCTGTACATGCCATCGATGAGCACACCATCCCCGATTCTGTAGCCCCACCGTGCTCCATCCAAAAAATATGGAATTTGCGACATATTCTCGATACCACCCACCAGAACGATTTTATTCTCCCCGAGGAGAAGGGTCTGACACCCAAGGGTGATGGCTTTGATTCCGGATGCACACGCCTTGTTCACAGTGAAGGCTGTTTTTTCTACGGGAATTCCCATCCTAAAGAGTATCTGACGCGCAGGGTTGGGCCTATTCCCTGCTTGCCGCGCTTGTCCAAAAATGACTTCATCGACCATGTTGGCTGAGATCCCAGCCTTTTTCATGGCTTCCTGAGCAGCAATTGTGCCTAGAGTGACAGCGCTTGTGTCTTTGAAACTTCCGCCATATTTTCCGACAGGAGTCCTTACAGCACTCAGGATGACGACCTTATTTTCTACACCATGCACCTTTTGTTACTCCTTTTTTCATCATTTTATGTAATATCTATTTCATCACAGTGTGGCTTTGTTCCCGCATAAACTGCTGCACGTAATATGGGCCGCAACCGCCTTTTCCGGTGGACCCGGATTTTTTCCAACCGCAGAACGATTGGACTCCCGGCCATGCTCCGGTCGTCGCTCCAGAACGCCTGTTGGCATACAACACTCCTGTCTCAATCTCATTGAAAAAATACTGGAGCTCTCTATCGTCTCGGGAAAAAATACCTGCGGTCAATCCGTAGTTGACTTTGTTGCATTCAGAAATAGCCTCCTCGAGCGAATCCACGGGAGCCTCGACCAAAAATGGCAAGAAGAGCTCTTCATGAAAAATTCTGTGATCTTTCGGAAATCCGGTGACCAAAGTGGGCTCCACAAAAAATCCCTTGCCGAAAGCTCCGTCTGAGAGCACATTTCCTCCTGTCAGGATCTTTCCATCTTTTCTGCTAATATCCGACCAGGCCTTGAATGTTTCCACCGCACTTTGATTGATGAGCGGACCCAGATACACATCCCGCTCAGCAGGATCTCCGATCTTGATCTTCCGGATGTGTGCGATCAGCTTGTCCAGGAATTCAGCCTCGACCTTTTTATGGACATACACCCGGGAACAGGCACTGCATTTCTGTCCGCCCAAACCATAGGCGGATTTCATCACTCCCTCGGCCGCTTGATCGAGATCTGCGTTGGTTGTAACGATAGCCGGATTCTTTCCGCCCATCTCCAGGATACATGGCCGAACTGTTTTGCGACTGAAACCATTGTAGATCTTCAACCCTACCTCTGAGGATCCCGTAAAGACCAGGCCGGAAATCTTTGTGTTTTCGAAGATCACATCCTGGAAGTTCCCTCCGGGGCCCGTAATGAAATTAAAGACGCCCTCAGGCATTCCCGCATCTCTATACACCTCGTAGAGCTTGAGGCCGCTGAGCGGCGTATCTGAGGAGGGTTTATAAACGGCCGTGTTGCCTGCTACGAGAACTCCGGCACTCATCCCTGCGGCCAGCGCAAGGGGAAAATTGAATGGCGATATGATCATCCAAACACCATAGGGCTTGAGAACACTCTTTGTGTCTTCATTGGGACTTAAACAACCCATGGAACGGACAAACCCTTTGGCTTCTTCCATCTGTAGACAATAATACCGGATGAGGTCTGCTGATTCTTCGACGTCTCCCATAGACTCAAACCGGCTCTTTCCCGCCTCGATGCTCATAATGGCCGCTAGCTCGTATTTTCTTTCGCTTATAAGCTCTGCGGCCTTTCTCATAATTTTAAGACGTTCACGGTAGTCCATGTCCCGCCAAGCTTTGAAAGCTCCATGCGCTGCGTCTACAGCCTCAATAAGTGCCTTTGCCGTTCCCTTTTGGAAATTGCCTACGACGATCTCCGTATCGG
>JBATYS010000051.1:0-2011 GCA_049674205.1 Candidatus Aminicenantaceae bacterium | reverse complement strand
CAGGGTCACTATCGAGTAAGAAGTCCCTCTGGCATCGATCTCGATAGAGGATGGAAAGAACCGGTCAAAAGAGGACAAAGCAAGCTCGACCATTTTCAAACGGTGCTCCGCTGAAGCCACATCCACATATTCCTTGTGGGGGGGAATGTAAGAGGGGATGAACAAAATTCTGTCGAAAGAAAAAATATTTTGCACGCTCTCCGCGGCTTTTACATGGCCGCAATGGATGGGATCGAACGTTCCTCCGAAAAGTCCGATCCTCTTTTTTCCCATTTTAGACATAGGTGCCGTCCTGCATTTCCTCAAGGGCCCTTGACATCGCATCGATCACCTGTTTGAGTCCGATCTTTTGTAAGGCAGATATGGCAAACAATGGCAATCCCTCCTGTTCTGCCAGTTTTTTCAGCTTCCCCAGCCTCTCCTCTGAACCCGGCAGAAGATCTATCTTGTTTGCCACCACAATCTGAGTACGCTTGACCAGACGAGGATCAAAAGCTTCAAGCTCTTTTTTCACTGTATGGAAATCCTCGACAGGATCTCTCTGCGAATACGGAGAGATATCGATGATGTGGACCAATATTTTTGTTCGTTCAATATGCTTGAGGAACTTGATGCCCAAACCGTGTCCCAAATGAGCTCCTTCGATCAAGCCGGGAATGTCAGCGACGACAAAGCTCCTAAACGCATCCACATCCACAACACCCAGGTTTGGAACGATTGTTGTAAAAGGATAATCGGCGATCACGGGTTTTGCTGCTGATATCCGCGAGATAAAAGTGGATTTCCCCACGTTCGGGAATCCCACAAGCCCCACATCCGCGATCAGCTTGAGCTCGAGCATGAGCTCCCTCTCATCACCAGGCTGTCCCACCTGACGAAAGCGAGGAGCCTGGTGCGTGGATGATGCAAAAGATGCATTCCCCCTCCCCCCTTTCCCTCCTTGCACTGCAAGAAACTTCAAATCTGGGGAGATAAAATCGAAGAGAATATCCTCTTTATCCACTTCTCTGACAACAGTGCCCACAGGCACTCTCAACTCCAGGTCTGTGCCGCTTCGTCCCTGGCGTTTTCTTCCCTCCCCATGCGCCCCTTTCTTTGCTTTATTGATGGGATGAAACCGGAAATAGGCTAGAGATTTTATGCTCTTACTGGAAATCAAGAAGATGCTCCCCCCATTGCCTCCGCGGCCACCGTCCGGGCCGCCGCGCGGAACGCCTCGTTCCCTCCGGAAGCTTACACAGCCGTCGCCGCCCTTACCTGCCATGAGGGTCACTTTGACTTGGTCGACAAACATATTGAGAGGAGTGCAAACCTCCTAGGAAGAGATGACTGAGACGAATTTCTTGTTTTTTCCTCTGGTCTCAAAGAGGACATTTCCGGTCGCTAAGGCAAAAAGCGTGTCGTCCTTGCCCCGTCCCACATTTACTCCGGGCTTGAATGGCGTTCCTCTTTGCCGGACAAGGATAGAGCCCGCATTGACGAACTGTCCTGATGAACGCTTAACACCCAACCTCTTGGAATGGCTGTCGCGTCCATTCTTAGCGCTTCCGCCTGATTTTTTATGTGCCATCCTATTACTCCTTGGTTATTGTCCTTTTTTAGGTTTTGCCGATGTTTTTGTCTCGGCTTTCTTTTTTGCGGGAGCTTTGGGTTTCGGTTTATCAGCCGTTTCAGCTTTGACATTGTTTTTCGTTTTAGGAGCTTCCGCTTTTTTTACAGGTTTCTCCACAGGGGTCTTTTGTGGTTTTTCGGTTTCAGCCTTTTTCTTTTCCGGTTCCACCTTTGGTGTTGGCTTTTCCGCGGGTTTCTCTTTAGATATGGCTTTCCCCCCGGTTAGGATCTCTTCGATCTTGACCCGTATTAGCTGTTGCCGATGCCCGGTCTTTTTCTTGTATTGTTTTCTCCTCTTCTTCTTAAAAACAATGACTTTCTGGTCCTTAAAACTCTCAAGGACCACTGCTTTAACCTGAGCCTTATCCACAAACGGAGTGCCAATCAACATCTCGCCATT
>JBATYS010000050.1:0-3237 GCA_049674205.1 Candidatus Aminicenantaceae bacterium | reverse complement strand
GCTATCCACTCCACACCCCAAGTTGTCGGAGCGGGATTTATTTTTTCTGACCTCGCCGGGAAGACAGCCACCGCTGTCAAACTCGTCCGGAATTGTTTTATGGTCCCGCTGGCGTTCTTGATCGCTGTGTGGTACACGAGGAACGTATTGATGAGCCGGAAATCTCAAGAAACTCACATCAACGTTGCCAAAGCCTTCCCCTGGTTTCTTTTCGGCTATTTCATCATGGCAGGAATGAACACGCTGGGTTATATTACATCTGAAGGAGTCAAAGCTTTCAACAGTGCGGGAAGATTTCTCATTCTTGTAGGTTTGGCTGGGATCGGCCTCAACACCGTTTTCAGTTCATTCAAAAAAGTCGGAATAAAACCATTAATTGTCGGTCTTTTTGGGTCCCTGGTCGTCGCCGGCTGTAGCATTCTCATGATCACACTTCTGATGTAGAAAAATACGCACATGTCTTCCCAGAAATTAATTTTGGGATTTGATGTGACTTGTTTACGGTTTACGACTCAATGCTCACTGGACGAAATCGTACCCCCACCCAGAGCCACATCCCCATTATAAAAGACCACCGCCTGGCCGGGAGTGATTGCTCTCTGAGGCTTTTCAAATTCCACGCGAATTTTTTCAGAATCCAAAGGAACTAAGAGAGCCTCGGCCTCTTTATGCTTATAACGGATCCTGGCTTTGGCTTGAACTGGAGAAACAATCTTATCTCCGGATATCCAAAAGATCTGATCAGCGAGCAGATCCTTTTTATAGAGAAGATCATTGGGTCCGACCACAATTTCATTCTTTGAGGTGTTGATCTCAAGAACATAAAGAGGGTGAGGGGCTGCAATTCCCAGGCCTCTGCGCTGTCCCACAGTAAAATGGATGATTCCACTGTGGTAACCCAGGACTTGGCCCTCTATGTTTACGATCGGACCGGAACGGAACGCGTCGGGTTTTCTTTTCTTCAGAAAATCGACATAATCGTTATCTGGAATGAAACAAATTTCCTGACTTTCAGGCCTCTCTGCCACAGGAAGGCCCCACTCTCGTGCCCTTTTTCTGATCTCTGACTTTGTGAAGAGCCCCACAGGAAATAGGGTGTGAGACAGCTGATCTTGAGTCATGGTGTAGAGAAAATAAGATTGGTCTTTCTCTTTATCCATCCCTTTTTTGAGATAGAAATGTCCTGATCGAGGATCCTGGATGATCTGCGCGTGATGTCCGGTCGCAATACAAGAAGCTCCGATCTTCCCGGCCCTTTCCATCAGCACATCGAATTTTATGAACTGGTTGCAGCGGATGCATGGATTGGGAGTGCGTCCTCGAGAATACTCCTCGAGAAAATCAGAGACAACCAGGTCTTCGAAAGAATCCTTGAGGTTGAGGACATAGTGCGAGATCCCTAATTTTGAAGCCACTCGGTTGGCATCTTCGACAGCACCCCGGCCGCAACAGCTTTTTAAATCTCTATCCAGGCAATACTCTTTGGGCAGTGGGAAAAGGTTCATCGTGATCCCAACCACTTCGTAACCTTTTTCTTTGAGCAAGCCTGCCGCAACGGAAGAATCCACCCCTCCGCTCATCGCCACAACAACTCTTTTTGGATTCATTTTCTTTCCCCCATAAGATACCAGATTAGCTTTATCTCCAAAAGCCAAATTATCAACATGTCATTTATTGGCATTGACTTCCCATACTAACGCTACTATATAATTTCCCTTTTAATTAAGGTACGCTGAATAAAAAAATATCATCTTCACAGAAAAGGATAGAACAACATGTCACAAGAGGTATATTTTCATAATATCCTGGAAGGAATAGGCAACACTCCACTGATCAAGCTAAGTCATACAACAAAAGAGGTCCAAGCAGATATTTTCGCCAAACTCGAATTTTTGAATCCTATGGGGAGCATAAAGGATCGGATCGCCAAACACATGATCGAAAAGGCTGAGAAAGAAGGCAGGATAAAGCCCGGAGACACAATTGTGGATAACTCTTCGGGAAACACGGCTCTGGCCTTGGCAATGGTTTGTGCAATAAAAGGCTACAGATTAAAGATTGTAGTGCGAGACAGTATCAGTTCTGAAAAAATAAAATTTCTCAAGGCGTTAAATGTAGAACTCATTATGGTCGACAGCACACTTCCCCCAGAATCCCCCGGCAGTTATAACAACATAGCACCACAAATCGCCAAAGAAACGCCCAATAGCTATTATCTCGATCAGCACAATAACCGCGAAAATAACGAGACCCATACCACGACCACAGGTCCTGAAATCTGGCAACAAATGGATGGGAAAATTGACTATTTCCTCGCGGGTATGGGCACAGGAGGAACGATCTGTGGCGTGGCCAAATATCTCAAAGAAAAAGATCCCAACGTCAAAGTTATCGGAATCGATCCGGAAGGTTCAGTTTTTTATGATTACTTTCATTCCAAAGAACTTGTAAAACCATCGCCATATCTTCTTGAAGGTTTAGGGGATGAGTTTCTCATCGGTTGCGTTGATTTCAGCCTGATAGATGATATTTATCGAATCACCGACAAACAGGCATTCGAAATGACCAGAAAACTGGCCAATAAGGAGGCCATCCTGGCCGGAGGCTCGAGTGGTGCCGCCTTGTGGGGATGTCTGAAGTTAGCTCGGGAAATTAACACGGATGCCAGAATCGTCACAATTTTTCCAGATTCGGCCAATCGTTACCTGAGCTCGATCTACAACGATGCCTGGCTGAAAGACAAAGGGATTATATAGAGCAAAAATACGTATGACTACTTCTTAGCGTATTTCTCAGGATTCTTTTCGAACTTATCTTTGCAGCCCGCACAACAGAAATAATAGGCCTTTCCCTCGTAATCGATAGACTCGGTGAATTCGGACTTTTTAAATGACTCGCCGCTCACCGGGCAGGTTACGATATCTTCATCAGCCCTAATATAATTCCCTGGAGCTTTTACGAACTTATCTTTACACTCTTCAGTGCAGAAATAGTACGTCTTGTCGTTATGTACATGAGTAAACTTAGCGTCTTCTTTTTTTAATTTCATCCCACAGACAGGGTCAACGGCCATACCATTTTCCTCTGCATGTGCTTGATGGTCATGGACCGCGTGTTCTGCATGTGCGTGTTCCGCGGCATGTGTATCTTCCGCATCGTGGGCATGCTCTGCATCTACATCATTCTCAATATACTTTGCTGGATCCTTGATGAATGCATCCTTGCAGCCTTCACAGC